>JALGWI010000120.1 GCA_025774245.1 bacterium | reverse complement strand
ACGGTGACGGAAGCAACGACCTGGTGGTGGTCAACGCCTACCCGGACACCGCCACCGTGAGCTACTGGGTCTCCGTACTCCTTGGGAACGGCGACGGTTCGTTCCAGGAACGCGTTGGTTACGAGGTCGGCTCGGCCCCGTACTCCGTCGTCATCGGGCAGCTCGATGAAGGCGGCGACGCGGACCTTGTCGTGGCCAACTGCTTGAGCAGCGACGTCTCCGTGCTTCTGGGAAACGGAGACGGGACGTTCGAACCGTCCGTGGAGTACGTCGCCGGCCAGAGCCCGTACTGCGTAGCCATCGACGACCTGAACGGGGACGGGGACGCCGACCTCGTCGCGGCGAACGCCCAGAGCGACTGCGTCTCCGTCCTCATCGGGAACGGGGACGGGACGTTCGGTGGCGGCACCGGAGTGGCGGAAGGTCTCCCAGCGTCGTTCGCCCTCGTGGGGCCGAATCCGTTCAGGTCCGAGGTCACGCTGGCCTACGCGGTCCCGTCGCCTGGAGCGGCGGTGGTCCTGAGGCTTCACGACGTCGCCGGCCGCTGCGTGAGAACGCTGGTCGACCGTCGTCAGCCAAGAGGTGACTACCGGGCCGTCTGGGACGGCCGCGACAGCCGCGGTTTCCCTGTTGCATCGGGGGTCTACTTCTGCCGGGCGCGGATCGGCGAGTGGAGCGAGACCGAGAAGGTCGTGTTCGTTCGTTAGCGGCCTGGTGACTCGCAGGACCTCGTGGGCACGAGGATCGCATCGTCCCATCGACACGGATGGTAGCCGTGCCGATGGGGCGACGCCGAGAGACTCGACTCCGCAGGCTTCCTCGTGGCTGCACTGCCGGCAGCTATCCGCCGGTGTAGGCCGCGAACAACATCTGAATCAGCTCGAACGTCGCCTCGTCGCCCGGGTCGGACCACCCGGGGTCGTCGGTGTCCATCCTCTGCACCACGACCAGCTCGAGCTCGGGGATCACCACCAGGGAGTGCACTCCGATACCGGTGTGGTAGAAGCCCGGATACCCGACGAGCTCCTCAATCACCGAGCCCTCCGGGAAAACACCCCACATGTACCCGTAGCCCGTTCCGGACGCGCTGTCCGCGACCGAGTGGGCCATCGTGCTCTCCTCGACCCAGTCGGTCGGGATCAGCTGCTCTCCCCGCCACTGTCCGTTCTGCTCGTAGCGCACGCCGAACCGCGCCATGTCCCTCGCGCTCATTCTGAACTTGTAGACGGGGTGCTCGGACTTCGCAGGCTCGCAGTCGTACCAGCACTGCGCGGCGTCGAAGTCCTCCATCCCGACGGGCCCCGCGATCCTCTGCTCGAACGCCTCGAAGATGTCGTCGCCGGTCTCCTGTTGGTAGATAGTTCCGAGCGCGTTGAAATCGAAGTTGTTGTAGTAGTAGAAGGTGCCCGGCTCGTGGCTTCCGCGCTCGGGCCGCCCGTCGATCATCTCCTGCGTCTCGCCCGCGGCCTCGTGATAGATACCCGAGCGGCTCATCAGGAGCATCCTGACTGTTGCCGTCAGCTCCTCGGCGGTCAGGCTCGGAGGGATGTCGTCTATGCCCAGGTCGCTGAGCGTGTCATCGAGATCGATCGTTCCTTGCTCGGCCGCAATCCCCACGAGCGCACTCAGAAACGGCTTGCGGATGGAGTGGCACTGGTAGTTGGTTTCCACCTGGCCCCACTCAAGGAACACCTTCCCCCCGTGCAGCATCATCATGGCCGTGTAGCCAATGCTCTCAGCGTAATCGACGGCTTCCTGAAGAAGCGCGGAATCCCACCCGACCTCCTCCGGCGTCACGTACTCGAACTCGTTCCCACTCTGGCTCGGACCCGTGGTGCTCGTGCAGCTCGGAAGGGACGCTGCCGCGAGGGAAGCCGCGATGATGAACGCGGCCGCTCTGCGGCATCTCTTGTGTTGTGCTGGACAGGATCTCATGCGTTCGCTCCCGTTACGTTGATTACGGGTGGCACCGACGTTGAGACACGGAGGTGTCTCCGTCAGTTGAACTCCCTCCCGATAGCGAACGTGTTTCGCCTGATGGACGAGATGTTCAGGGGCGCGACTGCAGACGGACCTGCCAGGGAAGAACTCGCCGGGATTCCCGCGCACCGACCTCGATCGATTCAGAAGCCGGCCGCATCCCAGGGAGCATCACCTCAGCACCACCATCCGCCTCGTCGCCGACTCACCCCCGACCTCGAGAAGGCAGAAGTAGACACCGGAAGCCACGCCGCGCCCGGCGTCGTCTCGACCGTCCCAGGTCGTGGTGTACCAGTTCGACGTCAGGCGCTCGTCAACCAGTGTCGTCACCTCCCGTCCCGCCACCGTGAAGATGCGAAGCCTGACCGGCGCGTCCGCGGGAACGTGGTAGCGAATGGAGGTTCCGTTCGCGAAGGGATTCGGGAAACAGGAAGCGAAGCCGATCTCTTCCGGCACGCCGGTCTCGAACACCAGTGAGTCGACCACACCTCCACTGAGGTTGTAGTAGCTTCCGCTCGCGCACGTCTCGAGTTTGAGAGCGCGCACCATGTAGACGTTGCTCCCCGCGAGGGGGGTCGGGTCGACGAAGCTGGTGTCGGTGATGGCGCTGGCGTTGACACGATCGAACACATCGCGGATGCCGGAGGCGCGATACACGTGGTATCCCCCGACGGCGTCGCCTGATGGACTCCAGTCCAGCCTGACACGGTCGGCGCTCGGCTGGCTCAGAGCCAGGTTCGAAGGCGGCCTGACGACGTGCATGGTGAGGGTCGGGTCACCCATCAGGGCGACGCGCACCTGTCGTCCGCCGTCGCTCACCGTGTATTCGTGATCGTTGTTCTGTGTCAGACGCGTGCTGTAGCCGATCGTGTGGCCGAGGGCCATGTGGTGAAGATGCCAGGTCGGGCAGCCGGCCCAGAAGCACACCAGCGGCCAGCCCGCCGAGGCCAGCGGGGCGCGCAGGATGTTGTCGGAGTTGTCCCAGTCGCCGAAGTAGCTCCCATAGAGCGGGCTGAAGACCGTCCGCGGGCTGTTGTTCGCGAAATCGTCCGTTGTGCCGACACCCGCGCAG
>JALGWI010000119.1 GCA_025774245.1 bacterium | reverse complement strand
CTACATGCGCGCGATGCCGAAGTGGGCGGAGTAGGTTAACGTCTATCGACGGGGCCTCCCGTGGCCTCGTCGCGCCGGAACATTGCGTCCCCATCGTCTAGCCAGGTCAGGACACCGCCCTTTCACGGCGGCAGCACGGGTTCGAATCCCGTTGGGGACGCCAGAAGTGAGAAGCCCAGCCATCAGGCTGGGCTTCTCACTTCTCGCTCCGATGGATCCTTCGCACCCGTTGGGTTCGGCCGCCCCTGACTACCGGACGACGACGATCTTGCGCACCCTCACTCCCGCCGTGCACTCGCACCGTGCCCAATAGATCCCCGATGCGGCAAGCGCGCCGGTCCGGTCGCGACCATCCCAGTAGATCCATCCATCGCTCGTGGCCTCGCTGGGCCCTATGCTCCGAACGAGACGACCTTTCAGGTCGTATACCCTGACCCTGGCTCCACGCAGATACGCCCCGTCTGCTGTCGGATTCGGATAGACGCCGGCCGTGCCCTCACCGATCGGTTCACCGTTGCTCGGATCGAGTGGTGACGAACCGTCCCAGGCCACGGACACCGGTGCCGTGCCTGCGTAGTACACGTTCTCTTCGTACTGCTCGCGGTAATCCAGCCAGACCGCCGCGACTCCCGAGACCGGATTGCCGGCTGCCGAGACGGCCATTTGTGAGTCGAACGCGCCGGGGGGATCGTCGTTGACAAGAGCGGGCGCCGAGAACGTCCTCCCCGAATCCGCAGAAGACGCGTGGTAGATGTTGTAGTCGTAATCGGGAGGGTTTGAGGCCTCCCACAACACATGAACCCGGCCGAGCGAGCCGTAGGCGATGGTCGGGAACTGCTGAAGCCCGTCCATGTCCGCATTGACTAGAACGTTCGTCCCGAAAGACACACATCGATCCGCTGACTCTGCGAAGTAGACGTCATACGCCTGGTTCTCGTGATCGCTCGTCCACACGACTCCGATTCGTCCGTCAGGCCCCACATCCAGTGAGGCGGCCGGCATCGTTCACCCGCCGTAATACCACGGCTCGTAACTGACCTGAACGGGCGGCTCGAAGGTGGCACCACCGTCGATCGAGCGGCATGCGGAGATCCACCTGTCGTACCAGCCGCCCCGCCAGACGATGTACACGTAGCCTGGGATGTCTCCAACGGCGATCTCCGGAAGCGGCGGCGTGCAGGACGGACCGACGGGAGAGAGATTGGCCTTTACGTTCGGTGTGAAGCTGGTCCCGTCCGCTGACCACGAGGTGTAAAGATCGATGATGTCTTCGCTGTTCCGGAAGTCGCCCCAAACGAGATAGACGCCTCCCCGAGGGTCGCCCGCGATGCGGGGCCACGCGCGATCGTTAACATCGGAATCGCTGACGAGCACCGGAGCCTCGAAGCTCACACCCTGATCGACCGAGCGTGCGCAGTACACGCTCCCGGTCTCGCTTCCGCTCCACGACACCCAGGCCGCGTAGACGATCCCTGCACCGTCGACCGCGACGCAAGGGAACCGAACCAGGTCCGAGCGGTAAGCTGCGACGGAGTCACCAGGATCGACGCGCAGGTCCGCCTCGAAGCTGATACCACCGTCCGTTGAGCGCGCCAAGTACACCGATCCCTCAACGTGCCTCCACTCCTCCCACACCACGTACACGTTTCCCTCGGGTCCCACGACAACGTCCGGATCGCCCTGGTAGTAACCATCACCTCCGCTGTTCACTCTTGTGTTCGGACCCAAAGCGCCGGCTCCGGCCAGGCACGGGACCAGCGGGATCGCCAGCAGAAGGGTGCACACCATCGCCACCGGCCACGTGTCATGACGCATTGGGAACCTCCCGACAGTACTGTCATCGCCCGTGAATACCACACAAGCGGGTCATCTTACCTAACAGCTGCTCGCAGACAATCGGGCCACGGGGGTCGAAAGCCCCTCCCCAAACCACTGGGCAGGGCCTCACTGTCCATCTGCACCGCATCTTGCTGCCTGGAGCAGTATAACATGATCGGCGCCCGGTCCGGGCATCTCTCACTCCACACGCGCAGTTTGGCCTCCACTCCTGCGCTGCCGGCGGGTTCGAATCCCCTCGGGGAGTGGGGAAGTGGACTGCAAACTAAGCCTGAACGCGGCCTCGCGGATACTCAAGCCGCGCACACGACCGCCCGCCTGAGAGAATCCATGTCCTCAAGCCACTGATCGAGGTGTTTCGAACTCGTACTCATCAGGAACGCCACGCCCGCCGCCCAATGTTCCTACGCGACCGCGGCTCCCATGCTCTGATCACGCGGGAACTCAAGAGTTCGAATAACGTCCACTAGGGGACGCCAGAAGTGAGAAGCCCAGCCATCCGGCTGGGCTTCTCACTTCTCGCCCCGATGGACACTTCGCACCCATCGGGTTCGGCCGCCCCGCGCGCCCTCTGGGCGCGCCTTCTCAACAGCGGCGGCGTAGCCGCCATCCTCAGGCAGTGCGAGCGTGCGTCGCGAAGCGACGGAGCGCGAGCAATCCCGTTGGGGACGCCAGATCTGAGAAGAGACGGCGCAGGTCGTACTGAGCGACTCACGCCGTCACATCGGTCATTCACGATCCTACTGCAAACCGTTCAATCTACCGAAAGACGCTCTTGATCGTGGCCCAGGTGATGCTCTCGATCGAGGCCTGCGGGCTGCCATAGATCCTTGCCATCCAGAGGAAGTAGGAGCCGGGTCCATCCCAGGTCACGCAGTCAAAGGACCAGTTGTGAGGGATGATGACTCCGGATGCAGCCGTCGCCATGTCGGCGCCCACTACAACCTGGTACTTGATGTAATAGAGCGTTCCCTCCGTGACGTAGACGGCCGGCACAAAGTTCTCCCCCTGCCAACCGTGTGTTGCCGACTCCGTATACGACACGGTCCCGAGGACGGGCCCGGTCGGCGCGCCGCTGCCGTCGTCTTCGAGCAGCGAGACGGTCACGGGACCGCCAACTCCGCCAGCGTAAAACTCGATCCTCTCCAAGCCATAGCTCGTACTGGGAACGTAGGCAAACCCGAAACACTCGGCCGAATATGTCCCCCACGGGTCGTAAGGTTGGTCGTCGTT
>JALGWI010000083.1 GCA_025774245.1 bacterium | reverse complement strand
TTCACGGCGCGCGCGAGCGCCGGCCCGTGCTTCGCGTGCACGGCCGCGTCGCGATACGTCGCCATGCGCTCCTTCGGAAACATGTAGAACCCGATGCCGACCATGAGCGCGTTCTCGGTGCCGATGCCGTACCGCGCCATCCCCTCGAGCGCGTCGGGACGCGCGTGGCGCTCGAGTTCCTTCACGATGTCGTCGTAGTCCATGGAGATCGTCCTCGTGGTGGTGGCGGGCGTGGCCGCGGCGGTCGGGGCGGCCGCTCGATGCCGCCGCTCGACCGGGACCACCGGAGGTTCGGTTCGCCCGCTCGGCCCGACTCTACTTCACGGCCTCCACGAGCCACCGGTAGATCGGCAGCATGTCCTTGAAGCGCGCGTAGCAGTAGTCGAGGAGGTCGCTCGAGTAGAGCTCCTTCGGGATCTTCGCCTCCTCCCCCGCCCAGAGTCCGTTGTAGAGGAGGAGCTCCGCGTTCTTGTGCTCCGGGTCGTAGCCGCGCGGCGTCCTCTTGTAGTGCTTCCCGCCGATCTTGTAGCCCTTCGACTTCACGGCGCGCGCGAGCGCCGGCCCGTGCTTCGCGTGCACGGCCGCGTCGCGATACGTCGCCATGCGCTCCTTCGGAAACATGTAGAACCCGATG
Source organism: bacterium (assembly GCA_025774245.1). Taxonomy (GTDB): domain Bacteria; phylum Joyebacterota; class Joyebacteria; order Joyebacterales; family Joyebacteraceae; genus JALGVN01. The sequence continues at coordinate 19,418 of JALGWI010000083.1, read as the reverse complement.
CCGACCATGAGCGCGTTCGGCTCGAGGTGGAAGTAGAACGAGGGGCTCTCCATCTTCTTGCGGCCCCCCTCCCACCAGAGGATCCCGAGGTACGCCTTGTACGGGCTCTTGTCCTTGCTGAACCTCGTGTCGCGGTAGATGCGGAAGATCGAGCCCGCGCCGGTGGTGCGGGTGTCGGCCATGACGTTCGGGGAGAGCTTCTTGAGGCGCGCGCCCATCGCGAGGACGAAGTCCTGCGCTGGTGCGAGCACCTTCTCCTGGTAGACCGGCTTGTTCTCGTTGAACCAGATTCGATCGTTGTGCTTCGAGAGGTCACGGTAGAACTTCACCGTCGCCTTCGGGAACCCGTCGAAGGGGTACTTGGCGGGCATGGCGGCTCCTTTGTTGATGGGTCCGGCCGACTCGGCCGGGCTCCCTTCGCTTGTGCCGGGCGCCAGGCCCCGGTGCGGTTCAACCCCGAGCCGGCGCGCCCTCGCCCGCCGCCCTCCTCCCTTCGTCCACGTCGACCCGCGAGAGGATGATCGCCCCGGCGATGAAGAACACGACGAGCACGATGATGCTCGCCCGGCTCGTGCCGGTGAGCTGGCTCGCGACCCCGAAGGCGATCGAGCCGACGATCCCGGCGAACTTCGCGCTCGCGCTGAAGAACCCGAAAAACTCGCCCGTGCGTTCCTTCGGGACCATCGAGCCGTAGAGCGAGCGAGAGAGGGAGGCGCAGCCGCCCTGGAAGATCCCGAAGGTGCCGGCCAGAATGTAGAAGTGGACGGCCGTGCGCATGAAGTAGGCGCCGATCGAGAGCGCCGTGAAGCCCACGAGGGTCACGAGGATCGTCGGCTTCGCGCTCGCGCGCTTCGAGAGAGCGCCGAACGCGAACGTCGCCGGGACGCCGACGAACTGCGTGACGATGAGCGCGGTCACCATGTGCACGAGACCGATCCCGATCTCGTCGCCGTAGGCGGTGGCCATCCGGATCATCGTACCGATGGCGTCGCTGTAGACCCAGAATCCCACGAGGAACAGGAGGAGTTGCCGGTAGCGCTTGATCTCGTGGAAGGTCCGCGAGAGCCGGGCGAAGCCCTCCCCGATCACCGGGCGGCCCGAATCCGGTCGGCCCGAGTCGGCGGGGCGCACGACCGGCGGCTCCGGCACGCGCCGGAAGAACGGGACGGAGAAGAACCCCCACCAGAGCGCGACCGAGAGGAACGAGGCGCGGACGGCGAAACCGACGTCGGGCATCCCGAACCACTCGGGCCTTGCGACCCAGAGCGCGTTGATCACGAGGAGCACGCCTCCCCCGATGTAGCCGAGGGCGTATCCCCTCGTCGACACCTGGTCGATGTCTCCGCGCGTCGCGACGTGCGGGAGGAGCGATTCGTAGAAGAGGATCGAGCCGGCGAAGCCGATCGCGGCGGCGATGTAGAGGAACGACGCGAAGCGCCACTGGCCGCCGCCGATTGTGACGAAGGCGGCGGTGGCGAGGACGCCGACCCCGAGGAAGAAGGCCATGTACCGTTTCTTCCCCCCGGTGTGATCGGCGATCGCGCCGAGGAGCGGCGAGAGGACGGCCATCACGAGGAGGCCCGTCGCGGTCGTGTATCCCCAGTAGGCGGTGGCGTTCTGCTCGGGAAGCCCGGCGCCCGTGACGAGCGACCGGTAGAACGGAGGGAAGAGCGCCGCAATGATCGACGTGGCGAAGGCTGAGTTGGCCCAATCGTACGAGCACCACGCGTTGACGATCCGTCGGTACGTGCGGTCGGCGTTCGTGTTGTCGCTCCTTACGGGTGTGCCGATGAGCGGGAGTGCAGAGACTCTGCCACCTCGCGGATGGCAGCGCAAGCATTTCGTGAGTGACACGCGGAAACGGTTCGTGAGCGAGGAGCCACTTGCGGTGCGTCGCTCGACCCCCGAGCGCGGCGCGGCCCAGCAATCGCTTGCTCGCCGGGCACGACTGTGCTATCATGAATACAAAGTCACTATGGGGAACCGGACTCCCTTGCAGACCCTCCCTGAAACGGAAGGAGCCGAGGCTATGGGAAGCGCACGCGTGTGTCTTCTCCGGGCGCTCGTCACGACGCTCGTCATCGTCGTCCTCCCCGCGGTGCTCGTGGCCGATCCGCCACCGACGTACGACCTTCGCGACGTCGGCGGCGTGAACTACGTCACGTCGGTCAAGAGCCAGACGGGCGGCACGTGCTGGACGCACGGCGCCGCGGCGGCGGCGGAGGGGAACCTCCTCATGACCGGCGGGTGGGCCGACGCCGGCGAGACGGGCGAGCCGAACCTCGCCGAGTACCACCTCGACTGGTGGAACGGCTTCAACCAGCACAACAACGACGACATCGACCCGCCGTCGGGCTCGGGCCTCGTCGTCCACGAGGGAGGCGACTACCGCGTGACGACCGCCTACCTCTCGCGCGCCGAGGGGTTCGTCCGCGACATCGACGGGCAGTCGTACACCACCCCGCCGGCCCGGCACCTCGACTCGTACCATTACTACTACCCGCGTCGCGTCGAGTGGTACGTCGCGGGCGAGAGCCTCGAGAACATCAATACGATCAAGGAGAACGTGATCTCCGAGGGGGTCATGGGGACCTGCCTCGCCTACGACGGCTCCTTCATGGAGAGCTACATCCACTACCAGCCGCCCAGCGACGACATGCTCCCGAACCACGCCGTCGCGATCATCGGCTGGGACGACAACCTCTCGACGCAGGCGCCCGAGGTGGGCGCGTGGCTCATCAAGAACAGCTGGGGCGCGAGCTGGGGCTTCGACGGCTACTTCTGGATCTCCTACTACGACAAGTGGGCCTGCCAGGAGCCGGAGATGGGCGCCGTCTCGTTCCAGGAGGTGGAGCCGTTCGCGTACGACCACGTCTACTTCCACGACTACCACGGCTGGCGCGACACGAAGGCCGGAACGGACGAGGCCTTCAACAGGTTCATCGCGGGCGGCGACGAGGTGCTCGACGCGGTGAGTTTCTTCGTGGCGGTCGACGGCGTCTCGTACACGATCGAGATCTACGAGGGCTTCGAGGCGGGCCAGCTCATCGGCCTTCTCGCGACCCAGTCCGGGGCGCTCGACTACACGGGTTTCCACACGATCGACCTGGACACGCCCGTCCTCCTGGCGCCCGGCAGTGACTTCTACGTCTATCTCTACCTCTCGGACGGTGGGCACCCGTACGACCGGACGTCGGACGTGCCGGTGCTCCTGGGCGCGCACTACCGCACGATCGTCGAGTCGTCGGCGGCGCCCAACGAGAGCTACTACAAGGACGGCCTGACGTGGGTCGACCTCCAGGACTTCGACGACCCGCCGTGGACCGGCACCGCGAACTTCTGCATCAAGGCGCTCACGGCCGACGCCGGCCTCAAGGTCAGCCCTGAGACGGGTTCCCGGAGCGAGGGGCCGGTCGGCGGGCCGTTCGTGCCGTCGACGATGACCTACACGATCGAATACAACGGTGAGAGCCCGATCCAGTACGAGGTGACGGTCGACTCGTGGGTCGACTGGCTCAACCTCTCGGGCGACACGGGCGGCACGCTCGCGCCCGACACGCCGGGCGAGGTCGTCGTCACGATCAACGCGAACGCCAACGTCCTCCCCGAGGGGTCGCACCTGGCCGACCTCCACTTCACGAACCTGACCGACCACCTGGGCGACACGGTGCGGACGATCGTGCTGGCGGTGGGCGATCCCACGCTGCAGTACGCCTGGACGATGGACACCGATCCTGGCTGGGCGACCGAGGGCCTGTGGAACCACGGTCAGCCTTCGGGCGGCGGGGGCGAGCACGGGGGTCCCGACCCGACGAGCGGCCACACCGGCGACAACGTCTACGGGTACAACCTATCCGGCGACTACATGAACGGCATGCCGGAGCGCCACCTGACGAGCGACCCGATCGACTGCTCCGACCTCTCGGCCGTGACCCTCAGGTTCTGGAGATGGCTCGGCGTCGAGCAGCCGATCTACGACCACGCGTACGTCCGGGTGAGCAACGACGGCAGCGAGTGGATCACGGTGTGGGAGAACGACGTCGAGTACGCCGACACATCGTGGAACGAGATGAACCTCGACATCTCCGCCGTGGCCGACGGCCAGTCGACGGTCTACCTGCGCTGGACGATGGGCGAGACCGACGGCGGCTGGGTCTACTGCGGATGGAACATCGACGACATCGAGATCTGGGGCCTGCCGAACGTCTCGTCCGGCATCGACGACGAACTCGAGGTCCTGGCGTCGCCGCGACTCGACCCGGTGCGGCCGAACCCGTTCAACCCGACGGCGACGATCGGCTACGCGCTGCCGGCGGACGGCCCGGTGCACCTGGCGGTCTACGACGTCAGGGGAAGGCGTGTGAAGGTGCTCGCCAGTGGAGAGCACGAGGCGGGCTCGTACACGACGACGTGGCAGGGCAGGAACGAGCGCGGCGTCGAGGTCGGCTCGGGCGTCTACTTCCTGAGGCTCGAGGCGGCCGGAGAAGTCTCGACGAGGAAGATGGTGCTCGTGAAGTAAGGACCTGACACGGTCCCATTCGTAACGAGGCGGACGGCGCGTGACCCCGACGGGTCAGCTTGCTGTCCGCCTCTCTCTTTCGTGTGGGTGGTACCGGTGGTGTCGTCCTGGAGCGTGTGTGATCCCGGCCGCGGCGCGATTCCCGGCGGCGCTATTTCAGAAGCAGGAGTTTCCGTCCTCTCGCCTCGCCGCCTACCTCCAGGCGGACGAAGTAGACGCCGGACGGTACGGCTCGTCCCCCGTCGTCCCTCCCGTCCCAGCTCGCCGTGTGCCGTCCGAGGTCGACGGCGCCCGCGACGAGCGTCCTGACGAGCCTCCCCCGGAGATCGTAGACCGCGAGGCTCGCGGTCCCGACGTCGCTTCCGACCTCGAATGCGATGCGGGTGCTCCCGCCGAACGGGTTCGGACTCGGTTCGGCGAGCCGCGCGAGCGGGGGCCCCGCCGGATCCACGCTCAGCGGGAACTCGCCCGAGAACCTGTAGCTCTTGTAGGCCTCGCTGTCGTGGAAGTACGCGTAGCCGGCGGAGTCGAAGTTGGAGATCCAGGTGATGCCGCACCAGGCGTCCGGGACGGTCCCCAGGTCCTTCGCCTTGCACCAGAACTGGCCGCCGTCGTGGCTCATGTAGATGGCCGGCTTCTGGCCACTGCTGTCCCTGGTGACCGTGCCCGCGAAGATCGTGCCCGCTCCGTTCGCGCTCATCGACCAGACGAACGTGTTCTCCTCGTACAGGAGGAGGAGCTGCTCGTCGAAGGTCACGTCGTCCTCCGTCCGGTAGATGGAATTCTTCTGCCAGAGCCCGTCCCCCCAGTCGGATCCGAAGACGCGATGCGTGGGCGTGAACGCGATCGAGATCGGCTGCGCGTAGAGCGTATGCTCGAGGATGACGTCCCAGTTGTCACCGGCGTCCTCGGACCTCAGGAGCCTCGCGCGGTCGAACCCGTCGCCCACGGCCGCGTAGAGCCTGCCCGTGTACGGATCGCACGCGACGAAGTGAACGTGCCGCTCGGTCCCGTCGTAGACCATCTCCCAGTTCGTCCCCTCGTCCATGCTCCTCCAGATGAACGCGCAGGTGTCGCTCCACTCGCCGGCGTACTCGCCGATGAAGAGGTTGCCGTCGAGGTCCTCGGTCATCTTCCAGAAACCCTCGCCGCAGTCGAACGTGAGGGGTTCGCTCCACACGCGGGCCGACGCGCCTTCGTACCGACCCATCTGGAGCTTGCCGCAGGTCGGGTTGTCCACTGGCGACGGGCGGGAGAGGAAGATCGTGCTCCGCGAATCGACGAAGAAACCGTTGCAGGAGCTCGTCCCCGGGAACTGGTGGATGACCTCCCAGGTTTCGCCGTGGTCGACGCTTCGCCGGAGGCGGCCGTCGATGTTGTAGTACCCGTAGAGCGTGTCCCCGGGACCCACCCAGAGCGGCGTGAGGGGCTGGGGCAGTTCCTCGGCCACATCATCGATGGAGAAGTACGGGCACAGCTCGGTTGCGCCCGCCACGGCCACGAGAACGGCCAGCAGGCAGGGAATTGCGAAAGTCCTCAGCATCGACGGCTTGCTCCGGTAGGGGTGGATCCGCGACGTATGCCAATTGAGGATGAACCTCGGATTGGCAACATACACAGTCATTATATCACATGAAGCCGCAGTCAGCAAGCACTCTCGGGAGACCCTGGGGCCGCGCACGGGGAGATCCGGGCCGCTCACGGATCCGGAGTCTCCGTCTCCGCCTCCGCCTCCGCACCCTCGGCGTCCCTGGGCTCGAGCAGGTACCAGCCCCCGCCGACGCACCGCGCGCAGCACCTCTCGCGCATCGTCTCGGTGACCTCGTCCACGAAGACCGGCATCTCCCCCATCGATGCCGCCGCGAAGTCCGAGCAGCACGTCACCGTCCCGTGCGCGTAGTGTCGCGGCTGTTCGTTCCGCTCCACGATGAGGAGATCCGGTCGCAGGCCGTGCACGCGCTGGTGGTACAGCAGGGGTGTGAGTCTGGCCCAGCCCGCGATCACTGCCGCGTTCCTGGGGAATACCTCAAACGACTCGAGCACGAAGTCGGTCACGGGCGTGCTTCGCGCCCGTTCGAGCCGCGGAGGAAGCTGGACGGCCACCGCCGCGATGACCACGGCCATGACGGCAGCGCGGACCAGCACCCTGAGCGACTGCCGCTGGAGCCCTCTCGTCGCGTGGATCCCGAGGCCCGCCCAGATGGCGAAGACGAAGTAGGCCGGGGTGACCATCGTCTCGAAGTCGTACGGGTTGAACTCGGTGAAGTACCCGATGTTGATCGCGAAGACCAGCAGGAGGAACCAGCTCAGGATCCGCTTTCGACGCCAGAGCCACAGGTGGCCGGCGACGCCCAGGAGAATGCCCAGCACCAGCGTGTTGGTCGCGAAGGCCACGGCCTGCCGGCCGTTCTGGGCCACATAGAACTGCGCGTCCCTGATCCGGACCGTGCCGTACTGCGCTCCCGCCAGGTACCTGAAACCCCCCTCCATCGTCGTCGGTATGAACTCCGTGCCGAGCGGCGGCTCCACGCCCGCGCGACAGAAGTTCCAGCCGACCGCTGCCAGACCCACGCCGCCCGCCACGACGAGGAAGAGCAGGAGCGAGCGCAGGGTGCGCCGGCCCGACCGCGCGACGAGGAAGGCGAACGCCGGGACGAGCAGCACGTTGGACGGATTGCAGCCGAGCGCGACGCCGAAGACCGCCGCCCCGCCTGCGAGTGCCGCGACCGAGCCTCGGCGATGCCACGCGAAGAGCCCGAAGACCGTGAGACCCAGGAGGAGGATGCTCACGTTGTAGATCTCGGTCGTGACGGCCATCCTCCAGATCATCGGGTTCACCGCGAACATGATCGCGGCCGCGAAGGACGCGAACCGGTCCCTCGTCATACCACAGACGATGAAGGCGAGGAGACCGACGACGAGACTCGTACAGACGGCACTGAGGAAGTTCGTGGCGACCGCCGGCGAGGAGAAGCCGAGCGTCATGAGTTTGCCGAGGATCGTGTGGACGGGGTAGCCGGGGGGATGCGTGACGCCCATCCGGCAGGCCTGGAGGCAGAGCTCAGCCGGGTCGCCCCATTCGACCTCGCGCAGGAGTGTCACGGAGTAGAGAAGGAGCGATGCCGAGGCCGCGATGACGGCGCAGGGCAGCGCGCGCCACCTCGGCGGATCGCGGGATGCAACATAGTGCTGTTTCCGGAGAGTCTGGGGTTCGCGGGGCATAGTCACCCCCACCGCAAAGTATTTCGCTACGATCTCCCCTATTATAGGACGACACAGGATATCGGGGAAGGACATTTCTGACCGGCCGTCGCTCAGATTCCTGTTTCGCCCGGCTCCGAGTCCGGTAGTCCCCGACGACCCGAGGCCCCAGGTACCCCGGACGCACCGAGGGGCGGAACCCGCCCAGAGGTCCCGCCCCTCTTCTCATGTGCTGACTGCGCCGTGTGTTCGGCGTCCGCCGGCGCCCGCGCTCGGGCCCCGGCCTACTTCTCCCCGGCCGGGACGCCCATCCCGCTTCTGTCCATGCTCGGCGGCACCGGCGTCGGCCGGTACGGACGGAGCTTGATCTCCTCGAGCATGAGGTCGATCGCCGTGTCGAGCTGCGGGTCGCCGCCGTCCAGCATGAGTGCCGGGTCGTCGACGACCTTGATGTCGGGATCGACGCCGTGACCCTCGATGCCCCACGTCCCGTCGGCCTCGTAGAACGCCGACACGGGCGAGGTCACCTGGCCTCCGTCGACCAGGAGGGGCGGCTGCCCCATCCCGATCGTCCCTCCCCACGTCCGCGTGCCGACGAGCTTCCCGAGGCCCGCGTACCGGAATCCGTACGGGAAGAGATCGCCTCCCGATCCCGCCGACTCGTTGATGAGCATGCACTTCGGGCCGTAGTGCGCGGGGCCGGGCGCCGGGAAGCCGGCCTTGCCGTCGCGTCTCACCCAGTAGTTCACGATCGGGCGGTTCAGAAGCTCGATGAACCGGTGCGTGTCCTGACCTCCCCCGTTCCACCGCTCGTCGATGATGAGGGCGTCGAGGACGTGCTGCCCCGTGAACTGCCGCACCAGCTCGTTCTGACCGTTGACGCCCGTGTCGGGCACATGGATGTACCCGACGCGCCCGTCGGTCCGCTCGGCCACGTACGCGCGGTTCGCCTCGACCCACGCTCGGTAGCGGAGGTCGCGCTCGCTCGAAAGAAGATCGAAGACCACGCGGCGCGCGTCGTCGTCGATCGTCGGCTTCTCGCTCACGGTGATGGTGACCGTGCTGCCCGCGAGGCCCTGGAACGCCGCCCACGGATCCCTGTCGGTCTCGACCGGCACGCCGTTCACGGCGAGGACGTAGTCCCCGACCTTGATGTCGACGCCGGGCTGACCGAGGAACCCTCTGGCGTCCATGTCCCACGGAGCGCCCTGGTAGATCTTCGCGATGCGGTACGCGCCGTCATGGAGCTCGAAATCGCAGCCCATGAGGCCGACCGTCGTGCTCGGGGCCTGCTCGACGTCGCCGCCCCAGTAGTACGCGTGCCCCACGGACAGCTCGCCGATCATCTCGCGGATGATGTACGAGAGGTCGCCGCGCGACGTGCAATCCTCGAGCATCGGCTCGTAGCGCTTCTTCACGGCCTTCCAGTCGACGCCGTGGAGGTGGGAGTCGTAGAAGAAGTCGCGCTCGAAGCGCCACGCGTCGTTGAACATCTGCCGCCACTCCTCGCGGGGGTCGATCTCGGCGGTCATGCCCGACGTCGGGACCATGTCGTCCCAGCTCTGGTCGGCAGCGGCGTCGATGATCGCGAAGCTGCGGGACTCGTTCACGGCGGCGATCTTCTTCCCGTCCCCCGACATCTCGAACCCCGTGACCCCGGAGAGGACCGTCTTCTCCATCTCCTCGTCGTCCTCCATGTCGAGGAGCATGATCGTGTGGCCGTCGTCGCCGTGCCGGAGGTAGAAGAGATTCCCCTCTTCGGAGACGGCGAGGTCGGTGAACGAACCGCGGTCGATCGGAACGAGGATCGCGCGCTGCTCGAAGCCGTCGAGGTCGATCTCGAGCGGCTCGGGCTCTTCCTCCTCGGCTTCCTCGTCGTCCTCCCCCTCTTCGTCCTCCCCCTCTTCGTCGTCGCCCTCCTCGTCCTCGCCATCCTCGTCCTCACCGTCCTCTTCCCACTCCTCCTCGTCGACCTCGGGAAGGAGCGGCGACGCGGTCTCCGCCGACAGTGGAATGGCGAGAATGCGGTCGGTGTCGTCGTAGACCCAGGTCTCGCGGTCCCAGCCGTACGTGGGGCTCGTGAAGTCGCGGTTGCTGGCGACGTAGAGGTAGGTCCCGTCGCGGTCGAACGTGGGCCACGTGTAGGCGAACATGCTGCTCGTCACGTTGTGCAGCTCGTCGTTCGCCAGGTCGAGGAGGTAGATCGACCACTGCCCGCCGGGAACCGTGGCATCGACGAAAGCGAGCCAGTTGCTGTCGTGGGACCAGCTGACCCGATGCCTGTACCCGAACTCGAGCTCGTGGACCTTCTTCCCGCCGTCCATGCTCGTGAGCTTCTTCGTCTCGCCGAGCCCGTCCGACTGCGTGATGTAGAGCTCGTACTCGCCGCTCTCGTCGGAGAAGTACGAGATCCACTTCCCGTCGGGGCTCCAGCTGGGATCGCGCTCGGCGGCGCCGCTCGTGCGCGTGAGATTCACGGGCGACCCCTTCTCGGCCGGGAGCGTCCAGATGTCGCCGCGCGCGCCCACCACGACGCGCTTCCCGGTGCTCGAGATGGTGCCGTCCTGGATGTAGTCGGAGGCGTCCTCGCGCTGGACGCGAAGCCTCGGTCGGTCGCGCGGGATCGTCACGCGCACGACCTCGGAGCGCTCGCTCTCGAGATCGAGGAGCCGAAGCTCGGGCCCGAGCTGGTAGACGATCTCGCCCTGGCCGTGGTGGCCGGGGCCGATCGACGGCCAGCGGACGTCGTAGTCGCCGTGCTCGGTGACCTGGCGGTTACTGCCGTCCGCGGTGTCGTGGACCCAGATGTTCAGGAGGTGATTCGACCCGGCGTCCGAGACGTAGTACACCTTCGACCCGTGCCACATCGGGATCGAGTCCATGCCCTCCCAGTCGGTGATGCGGCGGGAGGTGTGGTCCTTGAGGTGGAAGAGCCAGACGTCGGCCGCGGCCCCGCCCATGTAACGCTTCCAGCTCGCGTGGTCGCGGGCGAACGGCGAGTAGGCCACCCAGTTGCCGTCGTCGGAGACGTCGGCGTTCGTGCCGTACGGCATCGGCAGCTGCTCCGGGAGGCCGCCCTCGACGGGCACGGAGAAGACCGCCTCCGCGAACGGGTTCGCGGCCATGCTCCGCGCCGAGAAGATGAGGCGATCGTCCTTCGTCCAGTCGCTGACCCTTCGAATGGACGGATGGTGGGTCACGCGGAAGGGAATGCCGCCTTCGAGGGGAATCGTGTAGATGCTCCAGACGCCGTCGTAGCTCGCCATGAAGGCGACCTCGTCGCCGTCCGGACTGAACTTCGGGTAGCCCTCGGCGCCGGCCGGACTCGAGAGCGGTCGAGCCTCTCCCCCCTCGCGCGGAACGAGCCAGAGGTCGTTCGCGTAGCGGAAGACGATGTGGGATTCCGAGACGTCCGGATAACGAATCATCCCCGCGTGCGGCTCGACGGCCAACGACGGGGATGCGAGTACGACGAGTGCGAGCGTTGCGACGATCGCGCCGACCCATGTTCGTGCGGTCACCTCTTCCTCCTTGGTCGCGCGCCCCCCCGGCGCGTCGCTATGAAGAGAGGAACCCCCGGCGACCATGCCGTCCCCTCAGGCTGTGCCTTCGAGGCCCGGACACCCCCTCGCCGGGGACCCTCTCTCTTTCGGTCATGCACGAGGCGCCCCCCTTGTGGACACCCCGGGAGCACCCCGCGCGAACCATCCTCTTCACTTCTATTCGACTACTCATTCAGGGGATTCGTTGCATCGGAAGGCCGTCGGGAGCCTCCAGCGCCGCATCCGCCGGCGTCCTACCGACTGAGAACGAGCTTGAGGGTGCGCGTGTCCTTCTCCGTCGACAGGCTGCAGAAGTAGACGCCGGTCGATACGGGCTCCCCGCCGTTGTCCCTCCCGTCCCACGTGAGGACGTGGTCGCCCGCCGCCCTGGGTCCGTGGTCGAGGGTGGCGATGAGCCGGCCCGCCGCGTCGTAGATTCGGACCGCGACGTCTCCCGGGAGGTTCAGGACGTAGTGGATCGACGTGGACAGCCTGAAGGGATTGGGACTCGCCCAGGTCGTTGCGATGTCGCCTGCGTGGTCCCCCTCCCCGACCGACGTCTGTTCGCCCGACAGGCAGTAGGCGAAGTCGCGCGGGATCTGCGTGTAGAGCGACGTCGGCGACCAGCGCGCGTAGCCCCACCACGTCGCGTCGAGGTAGGCCTCACCGCAGCCTGCGATCACCCACTCGGGCGTGGAGCACAGGCCGGCGAAGGGCTCGTCGTGGCCCCACGGGATCACGACCTGTCCGCCGATCGACATGCCGGCCTCGATCGTGACCGGTTCCGGCAGCGTCGCGGTCGCCATGTAGACGGTGGCGATCCCGTTGTAGACGAGGGTGGCGTCCCACTGGTTCCACGGGATCGTGAACGAGATGAAGGCGTCGAAGGCGGGCGGGCACGCGCCGGCGTAGAAGCTGACCTTGACGCCGGTCGGATCCTGCCACGAGCCGTAGTACTCGCCGACCCAGAGCGTCACCTCCTCGATCGTCCAGCCGACGAGGCCGTCCGGGATGTCGTCGGCGATCTCCGAGTCGAACCCGCTCGACGTGTTGTAGACGCCCGTCATCTCAGGGTCCTGGCAGTAGAACGACGCGGGGCGCGCCCCGGAGTCTATCTCGAACGGTTCGCTTGAGAGCGGCGGATAGCCTGCCGGGGCCGCGAGCGCGAGTGAGGTGATCGTCAGTGCTGTGAGCGCGAGCAATGTTCTCATGGTCTCACCCCTCTGGAATCGGTGGTCCCGCGCGGCGGAACTCGATCGGGTGCGGCGCTCGTCGTCCGTGGAGCACGTGCGGCGCCTGCCGCCAGAATAGCACAGCATGCCCCCGGTGAGCCAGAACGCCGTTGCGGTCGCTCCGACGCCCCCACCTCTAGAAGCGCCTGACGATCGAGAGCTGCGTCGTGTTGATCGACGACGCGAGCAGCACGCCGATGTCCTCCACCTCCCCCTGGAACTCCTCGTAGTCGTGGTGGAGGAACTCGCCCCTGAGCGCCCACTTCTCGCTGAGCCTCGCCTCGAGCCCGAGCCCCAGCGCGATGAACTGGACGTCGCCGTACGGGTCGTCGTTGGCGCCGAAGGCCTCGCTCACGATCCTCGCCGAGTACGAGGTGGAGCCGTAGCCGACCCTCGCGAAGATCGAAGCCGTCTCGACGACGTCGTAGAAGAGGAGCGCCGAGAGTATGGCGCACCACTCGGTTCTGAACCAACCGTCGACCGCGTAGTACCCGTACTCGCCCCAGAGCGTGCTCTCGAGCCTGACGATGCTCCCGTCGAGCTCGACCGCGATCCGGAAGGGCTCCGCCGCCCACTCCACACCGGCGAATCCCGTCAGGACGGTCCCGTTACCGCCGACGCCGTCGAAGTGCGCCCGGTCGATGCCCGCGGGATCGGTGAGGGAGAGCGCGTGCTGCATGTGCCCGTGGCCGGCGCCGAGGCCGAGGTAGGGACGGGCGGCGTGGGCCGCTCCCGACATCGCGAGACAGAGCGCGAGGGCGAGGGCGAGCGCCGTTGCGTGGCGGAGCACCGCTCCGCGGTTCCTAAGCACTGGCCCCGTCCCGCTCCCTGAGCGTCCGCCGCATCCACAACCAGGCCGGCATCGGCTTGTAACCGAGGGCCATGTTCAGGTCGTACATCGGGTTCCCCTCGGCGTTGATCGTCTGGACGTGCTCGATGCCGTGGTCGCGCGCGTAGCGGATGCCGGTGGTCTTCAAGGCGGTCGCGATCCCGCGCCGGCGGTACTCGCGGATGACGCCCGTCATGCCGGTCATGAGCCGGTGCGGCTGCGCGTTCCGCTTCCAGAGCTCGCTCATGCCGACCACGCGCTCGCCGTCCATGGCGACGCTGTAGGCGTCCGGCAGGAACGTCGGCCCGTCGAACCACTTCACGAAGGCCTCGAGCGGGCGCTTCCGAGGCTCGTCGGGAAGCGGCGTGTCCTTGAAGAGCTCGAAGCGACTGCGAGCTGGGAGTCCTGCTCCTTCTGGAGCTTCTCGTACCCGCGCTTCGCGAGGAAGCGCTGATGATCGGGAAACTCCACGGACGCGAATGCCGAGAGCGACACGGGATCGCGCTCCACGAGGGCGTTCTCGATGTGTTCGTAGAGCGTCGATCCGATGCCCTGCCGCTGACGGTCCTTCCGGACCTGGACGTGGAGCGGGTAGTCGCCGGGCGCGTCGAGCTCCTGCTGCTCACCGTAGAACCCGTACGCGACGCGTTCGCCGTCGTCCTCGACGATCAGGCGCTGCCAGAGGAGGCTCGTGTCGCGAACCCCGTCAAGGAACCTCTGCTCCTCGATGGTGAACGCGTAGTTCGGGAAGTACGAAGCCCATACGTCGGTGAAGAACCGGTAGTCGTCGTCGGAGTCGTCGAACGGACGGATGGTGATCATGTCGATCCCCTGCTTAGGCCGCGTCTTCGTCGTGCTTCTTGAGCGTCTTCCTCATCCAGTGCCACGCTGGGACCGGCTCGAACCCGAGCTTGACGTTCAGCTTGTACATCGGGTTGCTCTCTTCGTTGCCCGTCTCGATGGTCGTCCAGCCGTTCTCCCCCGCGTACTCGATCCCCCGGATCTTGAGGAGCGTGGCGACGCCCTTGCCGCGGTGCTCGCGCGCCGTCCCCGTGAACCCGGTGAAGATCTTGTCCGCAGAGCCCAAGTTCTTCCAGAGCGCGCTCCGCGCGATCATCCTCCCGTCCTCGAACGCGATGAAGAACGCGTCCGGCACGTAGCCGGGAGCCTCGAAGTGATGCTTCACGTAGGTCTCGAACGGGGTCTTCCGGTGCGGCGCCGTGGACGGCTCATCCTGCGTCAGGATCCAGTCCAGCTCGTAAAGCTCCCGCTGCCAACCGGGCGGGTTCTCTTCCTCGAGCTCGCGCGCGGTCCTGATCTCGATCCCGAGATCCGCGATGCGCTGCTCGAGGCCGTTGAACCTGGAGCGGTCGAACGACGCGACGTCGAGCCGGGAGTCCTGCTCGCGCATGACCGTCTCGTAGCCGCGTTTCGTGAGGAAGCGAACGTGGTCCGGCTCATCCTCGCACGCGAACGACATGAGCATCGCCGGATCGCGCTCCGCGAGGAGCGCCGTGACGTGGTCGTAGACTCTGGTGCCGACCCCGCGGCCTTCGCACTCCGGGAGCACGGAGACGTGCAGGAGGTACTCGCCGGGGGATTCCACCTCGGTCGGGTCCTTGTAGAAGCCCGTGGCGACGATGCGCCCGTCCTCCTCCGCCACGACCCGCCCCCAGAGCCTGTCGGGCTCGCGGACCGAGTCGGCGTACTTCTGTTCCTCGACCGTGGACGGGAGATCCGGGAAGTGCGCGTTCCAGATCTCGACGATGGCCTCGTAGTCGGAATCGGACCTGTCGAAGGGGCGCAAGGTGAGCACGGGTTCCTCGCCCTCGCGGGCGTGTGCGCGGCGCCGCCCGCGGGCGGCGCCCTTCTCGTAAGAGTGATCGGTAGCGCTAGGCTAGCAGGTGGGAGTGATCGTGGCAAGCTGCCGCACCACGTCGCCTCCAGAAGTGGTGCTGCTGCCAGAACAGACCACGCTATCAAGAGGGGACCCGTGCCACCCGCATGAACCCTCTCCGGGCTCTGCCCTGTCCACCTCTTCAAGCCAGCAATGTGATGGCACTACTTGAGCAGTACCATCCTCTTCCTGAGCGTCTTGTCTCCGACCTCGAGGCTATAGACGTACACCCCGGACGGCGCCAATGAGCCGCCGTCGCTGCGGCCGTCCCAGGTGACCGTGTGCACCCCGGCCTCGACGGCAGCGTCCTCCAGCAGCACCCGCACGAGACGTCCGGACACCGTGTACACCCGGAGTGAGACTCGGGCAGGCGACGGGAGATCGTAGCGGATCGATGTCATCGGATTGAACGGGTTCGGGTAGTTGCCGTGGAGAGCCAGCTCGGTCGGAAGAACCTCCTCCTCCACCCCCGTCGGCCAGATCGTGAGCGTCACAGGAAGGGCGATCGCGGGATCGTCAGGATCGTTCGTCGCGAGCAGCAGCTCGCACAGGTAGTCTCCGGCCAGCAGGCCCGTGGCGTCGACGCAGACATCGATCTCATGCGACTCGCCAGGAGGCGTCTCACCTTCGGAAGGCAGGCCCGTGAGCCATGCACACGTGTCCGAGAGCGTCCAAGTGAGGTTCATGCCCCCCGTGTTTGATACCCCAAGTGTGTCGCATGCCGTGGCCCCCTCTTCGAGTTCGAAGGCGAAGGACATCGTGTCGAGCTCGAGTTCAGGCGGTGCGAGCACCGTCAGATCGGCGTCCACTACGACTACGGGTTCGTCGGGGTCATCGCTGTTTATCGAAAGAGCGCAGTCGTAGAGCCCCGGATCCAACCCGGCAGCATCCGCGCACACCTCCACCTCCTGCGAGCCGCCGGGAGGAACGATTCCCGAGTCCGGAGCCATAGTGAGCCAGGAACACGGCTCCGCCAGGCCCCAAGTGAGATCGAGTTCCCCGAGGTTCGACACCAGCAGCGTGTCGCACGCCGTCCCACCCTGAGAGAGTTCGAACGAGACAGCCAGAGGCACAACATCGATGTCAGGCGGCGCCAGCACCGTGAGGGAAGCCTCCACCGTGACGACGGGTTCGTCCGGATCGTCGCTTTCCACTGACAGCAGGCACTCGTAGAACCCAGGTCCGTGCACAGCGCTGGCGCAAACCTCCACCTGCTGGGTGCCACCGGGTGGTACCGTGCCGGCAGCCGGAGACGCACTCAGCCACCCGCACGTCTCGCTCACAGCCCAGCTGAGATCCAGCTCACCCAAGTTCGACACCGAGAGGGTGTCGCACGCCGCCTCCCCCTCTGCCATCTCAAAGGACAGCGAAAGCGGCACCACCTCGATCTCTGGCTGGGCAATGCAGCCCTGACCAAGCGCTCCAATCAACTCGTTCCATGCGTTGTTCTCGGGGAGACAGGAGGAATCACCCCGAAGAGCGAAGTCGAGTGAGTCAGGCTCACAGAAGAGAGGATTCGAGTAGATGTTGTCCGGGTACTCCACATCGAGTGTGTCGCCGAGTGCGTTCCCGTACACACAGCAGTGCGAGACGATGCGATTCGTGCCGTAGTCGAGGCTGATGCCGTCTGCGCCCGAGCTGAATGCGACGATCGTGTTCTCGATCGTCGCGCTCGAACTCGCGATGCGGATACCACCACCGGACGCGTCAGCTACGTTCCCAGAGAACGTGCTGCCGACCACTGTGGCCTTAGCCGAGTAGTCCCCGCTCCACAGTCCCCCACCGTCGCCCTCGGCGACGTTCTCGACAACCACGCAGTCATAGAGCCAGACCTTCCCCCACCGTGCCGACACCCCACCACCGAACTCCGCGCTGTTCCCCGCAAGTGTGCAGCGATACAACCATATGTGGCAGCCGTCGTGGCTCCCGACTCCTCCTCCGTCCGTGTCGACCATGTTGTCCCTGAACTCGCAGTCGTAGAGGCGCGGGCCAGGATCCCGACACGAGATCTTGGCACCGAAGCCGCCTCCGAACGAGTAGTTCCCCCGGCCCTCATTGCCGGTGAACACCACACGCCGCAACACTGGCGAGCAATTGCTGAGGACGTACATCCCCCCTCCACGACCTGAGTGCGAGAGATTCCCGAGGGCGATGTTCGCCGTGAATACCACGTCCTCAAGGACGGGATCCGTCCACGAGTGGCAGTACAAACCGCCGCCGTCGCCGTCAGCCAGGCACTCCGTGATGTCGAGACTGAGCAGCTTGGGCGAGGCCGAAGAGCCGCAGTAGATCCCGCCGCCGTTCTCAGCGCGCCCGTTCACGATCGTGAACCCGTCGACCACGGCCGTCGTGTCTTCGCCACTATCGAAGTAGAGAGCTCGGCCGCTCCCCTCGCAGTCGATGATCGTGGAGTCCTTCCCTGCGACTCCGCGAAGCAGGATGCTCTTCCCCTGGAAGTCGACCTCCCGGTTCTCGGGGCCCGTGTACATCCCGGGGGCCACCAGCACAGTGCCGGGAGATCCCGCAGCGAACACACCCTCGGACAGCGTGTTGAAGGGCCGTTCCGCACTCCCGTTCTCGGGTCCTGTGTACGAGGCGTCGACGTAAGCCACAGCCAGTGATGCAGCGGCTTCCACCGTGTCGCTCGGAGCACTGCTGTTCCCGGTGAGGTCGTGTGCCAAGACCCGATAGAAGTACTGGAGTCCGATTTCGACATCTGCATCGAGATGCGAGGTCTCGGTTGTGAACATCGAGACGGTGCCAGTACCAAAGAAGCTCGTCGTGTCACGCTCGATGCCGTAGTGGCTGAGATCCAGCTCGTTGTTCGCATTCCAGGTGAGTGCGATCGTACCCAGTTCTTCTCCAGGTACGGCAGCCAGGCCGGTAGGAGGAGAAGGAGGGAAGTCGGGAGCCTCGCACAACACGGTGTCGCCGGGGAGACTCTCAAGGCCGCCGACGTCCACAGCGAACAGACGGTAGTGATGGAGCCAGCTTGGCATGACGGACAGGTCATGGTAGCTCGTATCCTGGATCGTGAAGGAGGTCGGTGCCATGAACACGGAACTTGTGTCGCGTTCAAGACGATAGTGGTCCAGATCCGACTCGCCACTGGGTGCCCAGGTAAGCCAGATAGTCTCATCCTCGATGGATGGAACAGCTGCCAGTCCGGAAGGTCGGGAGGGTGGCACATTGAGCGCGACGGCATCGACGGTGTCGCTGGGAGTGCTTTCGTTGGCCGCTTCGTCCAGAGCCGTGACTCTGTAGTAGTAGAGGGAACCAGGAACAAGTGGACCATCCACCAAGGATGTGTCTGCCGTCGTGACTGAGAAGAACCCCCCGTCGAAGATCGCTGTCGAGTCCCGATCCACTCTGTAGTGATCGAAATCCGGTTCCGCATTCGACAGCCACCGAATGGCGACAGTCCCCTCCGCACCTCCAGGTTCGGCCACCACGCCCAAGGGGGTCGCAGGCGGAACATCCCGGGAGAAACAGAAGACCGTGTCGCTGGGGGAACTCTGATTCCCTCCTACGTCGACGGCGAAGCACCTGTAGAAGTAGCCATCTCCGACCTCAAGATCGACGTCCAGATGGGTAGTGTCTTGCGTCGTCAGAATCACGCTTGCCGGGCCGAAGAGGTTGGTGGAGTCGCGCTCCAGCCGGTAGTAGTGGAAATCGGATTCTGCATTCGCAAGCCAGCTCACCGAAATCGTGCCATCGAGTGAGCCCGAGACCGCGGCCATGCCCAAAGGTGCAGACGGTGTCAGATCTGGGCAGGCCGTCCCAAGCGCGCCTACCAGTTCGCCCCACTGGTTGTTCTCGGCGACGCACTGCGAGTGTTCCTGGAGTGTGTAATCCAGGCTGTCGGGCTCACAGAAGAACGGATCCGAGTAGATGTTGTCCGGGTACTCCACACCGAGTGTGTCGCCGAGTGCGTTCCCGTACACACAGCAGTGCGAGACGATGCGACTCGTGCTGTAGTCGAGGCTGATCCCATCCGCACCGGTGCTGAACGCTACGATCGTGTTCTCGATCGTCGCAGTTGAGCTGTCGATCCGGATGCCTCCGCCGTGCGTGTCCGCGACGTTCCCCGAGAACGTGCTGTTGACCACGGTCGCCCGACCCGACTGCTCCCCGCTCCACAACCCCCCACCGTCGTCCTCGGCAACGTTCTCTGCAACCACGCAGTCGTAGAGCCAGA
>JALGWI010000082.1 GCA_025774245.1 bacterium | reverse complement strand
CGGGGAAACGTTCATCGCCATGGAGTACGTCGAGGGCGAGAACCTGCGCGCCCGAATGAAGTCGGCACCTCTCTCACTGGACGAGGCCCTCGGCATCGCCGCGGACATAGGCCGGGGCCTTGCCGCCGCACACGACAGGGGCATCGTCCATCGCGACATAAAGCCCGCCAACATCGTGGTGACTCCGAACCGCGTGGTGAAGATCATGGACTTCGGGCTTGCCCGCGTCGCGGGGGGCGCGCAGTTGACCAGGCCGGGCACGACACTGGGCACGGTCTCCTACATGTCACCGGAGCAGGCGCGCGGTGGCGACGTCGACGGCCGAACGGACATCTGGTCACTGGGCGTGGTCGTGTACGAGATGCTCACAGGGAGAAGGCCGTTCGTCGGTGACCGCGACATGGCCGTCATCTACTCGATACTCAACGAGGAGCCCCGGTCTCCGGTCGACCTGCGCCCCGACTTGCCGGAGACGCTCGACGCGATCGTGAAGAAGGCGCTCGCCAAGGACCGCAACGCCCGGTACGCGAGCGCCCTCGAGTTCGCCGATGACGTCTCCGCGGTGCGAGGGGCGCTCGAGAGCGGAGTGCGGGCGACTCTAGCCATGCCCTCGGCGGGAGCGCACCCCCGCACGAGACCTTCAGTGGCAGTCCTGCCCTTCGCGAACCTCAGCGCCGACTCGGAGCAGGAGTACTTCTGTGACGGGATGGCCGAGGAGATCATCAACTCGCTCGCACAGCTCGGCGGGCTGCGGATCGTCGCGCGGACCTCCTCATTCGCGTTCAAGGGGAAGAACGAGGACATTCGGGAAATGGGCAGGCAGCTCGGCGTCGAGACGCTGCTCGAGGGAAGCGTTCGCCGCGCGGGCAACAGGCTTCGCGTCACGACTCAGCTCATCAACGTCGCCGACGGTTGCCACCTCTGGTCGGAGCGCTTCGACAGAGAGATGGAGGACGTCTTCGCGATCCAGGACGAGATCTCGCTGGCCGTGACCGACGCGTTGAAGCTGAGGCTGCTCGGCGAAGAGAAGAAGAGAGTCGTCAAACGACACACCGGGAACTTCAAGGCCTACCGCGCCTATCTCAAGGGGCGCTACCACTGGTTCATCAGGTCCTCGAGCGACATCGAGAAGGCCATCGAGTATCTGAAGGAGGCCGTCGCCATAGACCCGGAATACGCGCTGGCGTACGCCGGCCTCGCCGACTGCTACGGGGTGCTGCCGATGTACCGACCCGTCGCCTCGGAAGAGGTTTACCCCAAGGCGAAGGCCGCGGCTATGAAGGCGCTGGAACTGGACGACTCGCTCGCAGAGGCCCACGCGGCGCTCTCCTGCATTGTTCACAACTACGAGTGGGACTGGGACGGCGCCGAGCGGGAGATCGAGCGGGCCATCGCCCTGAACCCAGGATACGCCACGGCCTACCAGTGGAAGGCCGAGGGTCTCATCACTCGCGGTCGACTCGACGAGGCCGTCGAGGTGATGAACAAGGCCCGAGAGCTCGACCCGCTCTCGCTCTTCATGAACGCGCGCGTTGGCATGGCGCTCTACGCCGCGCGCCGCCACGACGAGGCGAAGGCCATTCTCGAGACCACCCTGGAGGTTGACCCGAGCTTCGCGCAGGCGCGCTATTTCCTCTCGTTGGTCTACTCCATGGAAGGGCGCTACGAGGAAGCCATAGAGATAATCCCCGAGGAGAGCTTCAGGGCCTGGGTGGCCATTCTGCACGCGTGGAATGGTGACACCGACACGGCGCGAGCGGTGATGGACGACGTGCTCTCCAGGGGAAGCGAGGGCTACGAGTGGCCGTCTGTCCGAGCCAGCTTCTGTTTCGCACTGGGTGACATAGACGGGTGTTTCGAGTGGATGGGAAAGGCGGTCGAAGAGAAGGACTCTCGGCTCCTCAACATGATTCGCAGCCCGAAGACCGACTCGCTACGAGACGACCCCAGGTTCAATGCGATCCTGGAGAAGATGGGGCTCGAGCCATGATCGGCAAGACCATCTCCCACTACAGGATCACCGAGAAGCTCGGCGAAGGCGGCATGGGTGTCGTCTACAAGGCCGAGGACACCCGGCTGGAACGGACGGTGGCCCTCAAGTTCCTGTCCCCTGACACGACCCGTGATGCCTCTGCCACGAAACGGTTCGTCCAGGAGGCGAAGGCCGCTGCCGCGCTCAACCACCCCAACATCTGTACGGTCTTCGAGATCGACGAGGCCGACGGACGGACCTTCATCTCGATGGAGTGTGTTGAGGGAGAGAACCTGAAGGTGAAGATCGCGTCCGGCTCTCTCGGACCCGATGACGCGCTCGACATCGCTGTCCAGATCGCGGAGGGACTCGCCGCCGCACACAAGAGGAGCATCGTCCACCGCGACGTCAAGCCTGCGAACATCATCGTGACACCGGAGGGCCGGGCCAAGATCATGGACTTCGGCCTCGCCCGGATGGCGGGCGGCGCGGAGCTCACCCGGGTAGGCACGACCGTGGGCACCGTCGCTTACATGTCGCCCGAGCAGGCCCGGGGGCACGCCGTCGATCATCGGACGGACATCTGGTCACTGGGTGTCGTCCTGTACGAGATGCTCACGGGGAGGCGACCGTTCGCGGGAGACCGCGACCAGGCCGTGATCTACTCCATCCTGAACGACGAGCCCGAGAGTGTCACGTCGCCCGGTTCAAGCGCGCCCCCCGAAATCGCCGGCACTCTGGCGAAGGCCCTCGCGAAGGACCCGGCTGCGCGCTATCAGAGCGCGGGCAACCTGGCCGCTGACCTCGCGGCGATTCGCCGGAGGCTGATGTCCGACCCGACCGTGGCGATCAGCGGCGAGCCGGAGGCCCTCCCCTCCATAGCGATCCTCCCTTTCGCGAACATGAGCCCCGACCCCGAGAACGACTACTTCGGCGACGGCCTGGCCGAGGAGCTCGCGAACGCACTCGCCCAGCTGCCCCAGCTCCGGGTCGCTGCCCGGACCTCGGCGTTCCAGTTCCGCGGGAAGGACTCCGACATCCGGGAGATCGGTGCCAAGCTGAACGTGGGAACGGTCCTCGAGGGAAGTGTCCGGAAGGCGGGGAACAGGCTCCGCGTGACGGCGCAGCTCATCAGCGTCTCCAACGGATTCCATCTGTGGTCGGACCGGTACGATCGTGAGATGGAGGACGTCTTCGCGGTTCAGGACGAGATCACGGCAGCGATCGTGGACCAGCTGAAGGTCAGGCTCGGTCCAGAGCCGAAGGCCCCGAGTGTCCGACGGCACACCGACAACCTCGACGCCTACGCCCTCTACCTCAAGGGACACTACTACTGGAACAGTCTGACGCCGGAAGGGTTCCGCAAGAGCCGGGAGTGCTACGAGAAGTCCCTCGAGATCGACCCCGAGTACGCGCTGGCGCACGCCGCGCTCTCCATGTGGCACCAGAGCCTGGCCTTCTGGGCCGATGCGCCGCCCACTGAGGCGTTCGGCAAGTCGCGGGCGGCGGCGGAGCGGGCCCTCGAGATCGACGAGACGGTTGCCATCGCGCACAACTGCCTGGCGGTGATCCACTTCATGCACGACTGGGACTGGAAGAAGGCCGAGCGCGAGTTCGAGCGGGCGCTCGAACTCGACCCGTCCTCTCCGTTCGGGCACCTCAACTACGCCTTCCTCTTGACGGATCTGGCACGACACGAAGAGGCGTTGCGAGAGAGCAGGATCGCCCAGCGCCTGGATCCTCTCTCGACGATCGTCAATGCCTGGGCGGCATCCCTCATGGTATCCGCCGGGCGTGTCGGGGAGGGAATCGCAGAACTCGAGGAGGTCACCGAGCGCGACCCGGAGGCCTGGCAGCCGCACCTCTGGCTCAGCGCTGCATACTCCCGCGCGGGGATGCACGGCAGGGCGATCGAGTCCGCCGAGCGGGCCGCCGAGCGCGCCCGAGATCTCGCTGTGACGATGACGGCGCTCGCCAGTGCGTACTACCTCGGCGGCAGGACCGAGGACGGCGGCCGCATTCTCCAGAAACTCCAGGAGAGGGCGCAGCGCGGCTACGTCTCGCCGATGCTGCTCGCGTTTGTACACGTGGCACGCGGCGCGATCGATGAGGCGGTCGAATGCGCGGAGCGCGCCTATGGTGAACGAGATCACTGGCTACGAGGGAGCCGCAGCAACCCGGCGGGCGTGCGCTTCGACGATCCCAGACTTCAGGCGATCCTGCGGCGGATCGGGCTGCCGTAGGCCATCGGCCGAGAGGAAGCTCTCGTGATCGGCAAGACCATTTCCCACTACAAGATCCTCGAGAAGCTCGGCGAGGGCGGCATGGGTGTCGTCTACAAGGCCGAGGACACCACGCTCAGAAGAACCGTCGCCCTCAAGTTCCTGCCGCCTGAGATGACGCGAGATCCGGAGGCCAAGGCCCGCTTCCTCCACGAGGCGCAGGCTGCCGCCGCGCTGAATCACCCCAACATCTGCACGGTCTACGAGATCGGTGAGGCCGACGCACAGACTTTCATTGCCATGGCCCTGATCGAGGGCGAGAGCCTCAGGGACAGGATCGGAAGAGGTCCGCTCAGGCTCGACGAGGCGATCGATCTCTCTGTCCAGGTCGCCGAGGGTCTCGCGGCAGCACACAAGAAGGGCATCGTTCATCGCGACATGAAGCCGGGGAACGCAATGGTGACGACCGAGGGTCGGGCCAAGATCATGGACTTCGGCCTGGCCACGTCGCGGGGGCAGACACGACTCACCAAGGCGGGCACAACCACTGGAACGATAGCCTACATGTCGCCGGAGCAGAGCCGGGGAGAGGACGTCGATCACCGGACGGATATCTGGTCGTTCGGCGTGATGCTCTACGAGATGGTGACCGGACAGCAGCCGTTCAGGAGTGATTACGAGCACGCGATCGTCTACTCGATTGTGAACGAAGAACCGGATCCGATGACCGGGTTGAGGACCGGCGTTCCGATGGAGCTTGAGCGGATCGCGGGGAGGGCGATGGCGAAGCGGCCCGAGGAGCGCTACCAGCACGTGGACGACATGCTGGTCGACCTCAGGGCGCTCCGGAAGGCCATGGAAGCGGACTCCGAGGCCTCCTCCACCATCGTGCGGCCGCTGTCCCCCACGGCGCCCCGGAGGGCAAGCGTGAGGAGAGCAGCGGTCATCGTGGCCGTCATCGTCTTGGCGGCACTGGCGACGACGTTCGGTGTGATGAAGCTCCGCGGCCCACGTGTGGAGCCGGATGCCTCGCGTGTCCTCGTGGCGGCTTTCGAGAACCGGACCGGCGACGAGTCGCTCGACCCCTTGGGTACCATGCTGGCCGACTGGTTCACGGAGGGCGTCTCGGAGATCGGTGAGTACGATGTCGTGTCAGGGAGACGGCCGGGCTCTCGTGCTGCCGCGATTGAGACCGAGGGCCTGGATGACGTGACGCAGCTCCGCTCGGTTGCGCGAGAGGCGGGGGCTGGAACGATCATCTCGGGCAGCTACTACGCCGAGGGCGGGAACCTGCGGTTTCAGATCAGGCTGACTGACGCCTCGGACGGCAGCATCATCTACGCTCCACCGGCGGTCACCGGATCGCGCGAGGCTCCGACGGATGCCCTGGAGACGCTCCGCCAACGGGTAATGGGAGCACTGGTCACGGAGTTCGATTCGAATCTCTCCGCACAGCCGCCGATCTATGAGGCATACAGGGAGGACGCGACGGGTATGCGCCTCTTCGCGTCGAACTACCCCGAGTGCATCCGCCACTTGAACCGCGCGCTTGAGATCGACCCGTCGTTCATGTCGGCACGACTCCACCTGGCCATCGCGTACAGGAACATCGGTCAGCGGGCCGAAGCCGATTCGCTCATGTCCCAGGTCGTCCGGAATCGCGAGAAGCTCGCACCCTTCCAGCAGCAACTCCTCGGATGGTACGTTGCCCACGGCCGCAGAGATTACGAAGGATGCCTGAGGCACCTGCGTGAGGCACGAAGACTCGATCCAACGGACGTCCTTGCCACCTACATCTGCGGACTCAATTGTCTCTATGTCAACCGCCCCCGGGAAGCGCTTGAGGCCTTCGAGGCCTTGCTGATCCCCGAATCGGAGCCAAGTCCGGACCGCGTGCACTGGAGCTGGCCCTACAGCACCGCCGCCGCCGCTCATCACATGCTGGGAGAGCACGACCGCGAGCTCCTGGTCGTGCGCGAAGGGCTCGAGGACTACCCCAACCTCCCGACGCTCCGCGCGGCGGAGGTCGGAGCCCTCGCGGCGCTTCACCGCGTGGAAGAGGTTCGCGACATCGTCGATCAGAGCCTGGCAACGGCGTCAGAGTACGGTTCTCCGTACTGGGTGATGGAGTATGCCTTCTGGGAGCTCCGCGCACACGGCCACCTGGAGGAATCGATCGAGATCGCCAACTACGCCGTCGACTGGTGCAGGGGCCGCCCACAGGAGGCGGCAGAGACTGAGGAACTGCGCGCCAGCCTCGCCACTGCGCTGTACTTCGCCGAACGCTGGGACGAAGCGAAGGCGCTCTTCGAGGAGCTTGCCCGGGAGAGCCCCGAGAATGCCGACTACGTGGGTCCTCTGGGCGCTCTGGCAGCAAGGCGAGGCGACGTGGAGGAGGCGGTCAGAATCTCAGCGGAGCTCGAGCGACTGGTCGACGACCCGCACACGCGTTGCATGAACATGTACTGGTGCGCATGTATCAACGCGCTCCTTGGTGAGAGGGAGCGAGCCGTGGAATTCCTCCGGGAGGGGTTTGCCGGAGGTCTCAGGCACGCCGCCGACGTCGACCTCCATTGTGAGATCGATTTGGAGTCGCTTCGCGGCTACCCACCGTTCGAGGAGTTGCTGCGGCCGAAGGGGTAGGATCGAGGATCGCGGCCGCAGCGACTGCCCGTGCGCCTCCGGAGCGCCATGTAGAGCGGCGCAGAGGGTCGACTCAGAACTCCTCCGACCCTCCCCGGGCCAAGCCCTCCAGGAATGCCAGAGACATCTCAGCGGGAGACCCCTTCCACACAATGTTACCTTCGTGCACCGCCGCGGCCCATGGCCACCCGGTGAATCCCAGATCCTCGAAGACCTTGCCGTCATAGACGGCACTGGGAAAAGAAAGGTCGTTGCGCTCGACGAACGACTCAGCGTCGTCTTCTTGCATGTCGCCATTGAGCGAGGTCATTCCGATCACCTGGAGATTGGACTCGTCCTCCGCGAGTAGCCCATTGAGTCGGGAAATGCGCAGCTGGCTATATGGACACCAACTCTCCCAGAAGAGCACCAGCGTTGGAGCCGTGGCCTTGAGTGTGTAATCCTCTATGAGCCAGTTCTCATCCTCTATGAGCCAGTTCTCAATACCCAGACGTTCCACGGACAGAGGCAGGGTCTCCTGATAAAGGGCGCTTGCTTTGTCGAACTCGCCCATGGAGACGTAGATGTCTGCCAGATCCGATAGGGCATACTCTTCCTCCTTACTCCCTGATCCCGAAACTCGGCAAGCCGTTTCCAGCAGCTCAAGCCGGTCCGGTAGGGCCTCCTCGGAGCTGCCCTGGAGTTGTCGAATCAAGGCTTGAAGGGAAAGCGCCGAACAAGTCTCTGGGCTGTCGCCCCCAAGCTGCGCCCGGAAGTGCTCCAGCGCCTCCTTGTTGAGCGTCTCTGCCTCGCTCAGCTTTCCTCTGTCGGCCAAAACGTATGCCAGCTCGTGCCGGGCTCTCATGATTCCGTCGACATCGGGGTCTTCGGAGCTCTCCCGGATTCCCAGGGCTTCTCTGCGCATGGCTTCGGCACGATCAAGGTCGAACCCGACGCCAAAATGGGACGCGGTATCTTCAATCAAAGAGAGTGTTCTGGGGTCGTCCTCGCCATACAATTCACGCTGAAGGCGCAAGGCCTCGCTGAAATGCTCGTCAGCCAGGGCGGTGAACTCCCTGGCCTCAGCCCCCCCTCTGAACATGGTCAGGAAATTGTAACTCTGAGCCAGTCTGCTCCGGACTTCAGCTTCCACTTCGGGTTGACCGGCGAACCGTTCCTCTATGTTGTCTCCGAACGTCTCGAGCAATTCAGAGACCGGCACCGTATCTCCCCACATGTTTCCGATGGAATCCATAACGTCCTGCAGATAGTTCTGGGCTCCCTGCGCTTTGGCTTCCAGCTCGTAGGTTTGGATTTGATAGTTGCGGCTTCGGAAGTAGAGCGTCGAACTCACAATCACGCCGGCCACCAGGACCACGACCACTGCCGAAACTGCTGCCAGAAAACCCCTGTTGCGCCGGGCGAAGACGCGAAGCTGGTAAATCGAGCTGGCCGGGCGGGCCGCGATGGCGTCTCCAACCAGGTATCGGTACACATCCTGGCCCATCTCCGCGGCGGACTGGTAACGCCGATCCCGGTTCTTCTCCAAGGCCTTGAGCACAATGGTCTCGAGGTCGCCGCGAAGCTTGGGATTGATCTTGCTGGGGCGCGGCGGAACCTGGTCACGGATCACCCGAGTTGCTTCAAAGACAGGAACCTGATGCAAATCGTAAGGCAAGCGCCCGCAAAGCAGTTCGTAGAGCACGATTCCCAGGGAATACACGTCGCTTCGGGTGTCGATGTCAAGAGGGTCGGCCTCACACTGCTCCGGGCTCATGTATTGAACCGTGCCCACCAACTGACCGACATCGGTCTGGTGCTGCGTGAGCGCCATGTCGGAATCGGTGGCCCGGGCCACGCCGAAGTCAATGACTCGCGGAATGCCTCCGGAGCCCACGAGGATGTTCCCCGGCTTCAAGTCCCGGTGAATGATTCCCTTCTGGTGGCCGTGGTGAACTGCCTCACAAACGTGCGCGAAGAGTTCCAGGCGTTCGCGGGTTCCGAGGTTCTTGTCCCGGGCGTACTGGATGATGTCTTTCGCATTGGGGATGTACTCCATGGCGAAGAAGGGCACGGAGCAGCCCCCTTCACGGTGTGTCCCGGCTTCGTAAATCTGGGCGATCCCGGGGTGCCGCAGACGCCCTAAGAGCTGCGCCTCGAACTCGAAGCGCCGCAACTCCGCAGCGGTGTTGACGCCCGCTTTCATGACCTTGACCGCCACCGTGCGCCGGGGGCTTTCTTGGACCGCCTTGAACACCGTTCCCATGCCGCCCGAAGCGATGACGCCCTGGAGCGTGTAGTGGCCGATTCTCTTGGGCATTCGGCCTCCGGATCGACTGACCTCGATCGTTTCCGAGAGAGGCTCGTCAGGGGGGGCGTCGCCTTTGTGTGTCAAGAGGCCTCCTGTGGGCTACTTGGGCGGTTGCCAAGGCAACACCGCCCGCGACAAGCTCCTGTGTGGATCACAGAATCCTACCCTCGACTATTAGAGTGCCACAATTGACTTAGAGTCGCTTCAGTGGCGGAGGTTCCCCGGTAATTGCCAGCCGCACCGGCTGAGCCTTCAGGTCATCGGTCACGAGAGAGGCCCCGACCTTGACAGGTCAGGGCCCCTGGTGCTGACTCCCCGTGGCGGACGTGTTTCGAAGTCCCGGCGTACAGGACGCTCCGGGTCTCGGCGACGCGTGATCGGCCCACCCGCTAACGAACACCACTCGAGGGTTGTCTGCTCTCCTGCACGCGTTCCTGCCGTCGTCCCTTGGGGTGTGATGAGGCTACTTCATCATGATCATCTTCTTCGAGG
The DNA here is from genome assembly GCA_025774245.1 of bacterium. GTDB lineage: Bacteria > Joyebacterota > Joyebacteria > Joyebacterales > Joyebacteraceae > JALGVN01. The sequence continues at coordinate 13,529 of JALGWI010000082.1, read as the reverse complement.
TCGCAAACCCAGGCGCCTCGATGCGGTAGAAGTACACTCCCGTTCCGCAACGCTGGCTCGCGTCGTCGAAGCCGTCCCACACCACGTGGCCCGTCGCGCCGGCAGCCATCTCGGCGTCAAGGAGCGTCCTCACCGCCCGGCCCGCCACGTTGTAGATCCGGATCGTCACGCGCCCCGCATCCTTCACGCTGTAAGCGATCTTCGTCACGGGGTTGAAGGGATTGGGGTACGCCTGGCTGAGTTCGTTCCTGCGCTCCTCGGCCTCGATGCCAGTGGCCACAGACGTGTCCGGTAGTACCCCGAAGTACTCCGCCACGATGTTCTCCACAACGCTCACGCGGTCGTTGATTCCGGAAACGTACGTGTAGTCGGTCCGCCCCCCCCCTTCCACGACGCTGTCCATCATGAACTCCAGGCCGAAGCCGAGGTTCAGAACGGTGTACCAGTCTGCGCCGACGGGCGGATCGGCCTCTGTGTGAAGCGCCACACCGGCCGGTCGATGCACCCAGATCTCGCCGTTGTAGACGTTGTAGTTGGCGACGACCTCCTGCGAGCCTAGTCCAATCACGATATCGAACTCCGGCAGGAGCGGGCAGTCGCCCGCCAGGATGCACTCACCGTCGTCGTAGGTCATGAACTCCACCTCGCCGCCGACGACATCGTGGAGGCCCGGCTGCAGGTTGGGGTGCCCATCGCCGTCGGGCGGGTTTAAGGACACCACGGAGCTTCCCCAAACGTCTGTGAACAGGTAGTCCGACAGGAACGTCTGCTGGATTTCGTCGCCCGAATACAGCTCTGTGTTGACGTTGTTGCCTGTCAGCCACAGAGACCGCGGGTTGATCTCGGATGCCTCATCCAGCCAGGCCATCAGATTCGTAGCGTCGTATGGCTTGAGCCCGGCGGTCGGGGTGTCGCTCGTGAACCAGATGACGGTGTCGTAGGAATCCAGGAGCGCGAGCGGGGGGCCGTCCGACTGGTCGGTGGTCGCCGAAGGGACCTCAACGTCGTACACATCGTAGAGGGGATTCCCAAGCTCGTCCACGTACCCCATGATCTCCATGGCCTCGCGGTAGTAGTACTCCGAGGTGTGTGCGTAGTCGCGCCCCTCTCCCGGGGTCCTCCGCCCGTGCTTGTCGACGAGGAGGGCATCCGGGGGTTCTCCGGTTTCGGGGTTGTCGATCGGCAGCAGAGAGAACTCGAAGTACTTGGCCTCGCCGGGTTCACCCGTGCCGGGAGCGCCATCCGGGTAGGTCGCGACGGGCACGCCCAGGTCAGTCACCTCGTAGTAGTATTGAATCTCGCCGCCGTTGATAGACGCCTGATAGATCTCGTACGAGGGCGCATTCGCCTTCCACCAGTCGCTTCCGGGACTCTCGCGAGTGCAATAGTACCCACTCCACCCACCGCCCCCGACCCCGTGCCCTCGGAGAAGCACTTCGATGTCGGTGTCGGGGATGTCACTCGTGACCCGGATGCGCTCGACGTCGAGCTCGGGGCCAACAGGATCTTCCCGGTCCCAGTCGTGGAACGTGTTCCAGGGGTCGCGCTCGAACGCGACGCCCCCTCCGTCCCCCTCCACGTAGCCCACCTTCATCCAATTCAGGAACATCCCGGTGCCGTGCTCAGCGGGGTAGATAGGAGGCGAGGAGTTTCCCACCTGCCACATGATCGCAAGCCAGTCGTTGCCCGCGAAGGCGTCCCAGTTGTCGGTCCAGGTGCCCCACGACGGGCCGCCGTACCACCATCCCGGCTGCTCGTCGACGAAGAGCGAGAGGTCCTTGTTGACATCCGGGCTGTCGCACGACGCCAGGGAGAGGCTGAAGCTGTCGTTCGTGTTGGCCGGGAAGTCGATGAACATGTTCCACTCAGCGACGAGCGAGGCGCCTTCGGGAACGCCGCTTATGTCGATCGGCGGGCTCACGAGCCATGTCCAGGTATAGTCCTGCATCTGGGGGCCCGGCCAGCACGACCACCACACTCCGCTTCCAGAGGGCGGGGCGTCGCACGAATAGCCAGCGCCGGTCACGAAGGGGGGATCCCCCAACTGGCCCCGCGCAAAGGAGGCACCGGCGGGCGAGGGCGGCTCGATGTCGTTGGTGAGCCAGCCGTTATCGCCGGTCTCGCAGTTGTCCGCCCAGAGCTCTACGCGCTCAGGATTGGACGACGGACCATCGTAGAATTTGATGTTGTCTATCTGCCACGCACCGTCCTCCGCTGACTTTCGAAGGTTGACGGGGTAATCGGCACACGAGTGGGTAGCGCTCGACTCGAACTTGAACCGGATGTGGATGAGCTGGTTCGCGTAGTCATTGAGCTGGAGTTCCACGTGGCTGGAGGGGTAGTCGAGCCAGTCTGTGGGGTAGCCGCCAAAGCCCTCAGAATTGTGTGCGACCCACTTAGGGTCTGCGCCGGTGCCTTCGTCTCCCCATCCGAAGTCGTAGTTCCAGCCGTCAGCTTCGTTCCAGACCCCGAAGAACCCGTAGTCCCCGCCCCCGCGGGTGTCCATCGCGAAGCGCTGATCGAATTCCAGGTAGAGCTCCCCGGTGGCGGTCGGAAGGTCAGTGGCCCAGAAACCTCTCTGAAGGTAGTTCACCCAATCGTTGCTGTACCCACGCGGCTGCGGCCAGCAGTCGTTGGTCGTCCCACACCACCAGCTGTACGGGACGCCGTCACCGTCGTCAAGATGGTCATAGAGAGGGTCAATCGGATGCATACGGACCGTGTCGCGGTGCCAGTAGTTCTCCTGGGGTTTCGGGTAACCGATCACCCAGCTTCTGTCGTAGCCGATCCAGCCCTCCTCGCCTGAATCGAAATCAACCTCGTAGAACCACACGGGCTCGTCTCTATCCGAGGCTCTCTGTCCGTCGGGCCCGTCCCCGGATTCGTACAGAGCGTCGTAGTACGCCTCGGCGGGAGACTTCACGGCGGTTGCCCTTCGCGTGCCGCCGCCCCTCAGAGAATCCTCGTCCTCGAATGCGCGGTTCGCGGTGGCCACGCCGGCGCAGAGCGCGAGGGAGAGGCCGATCACGAGAATCGTCACGGGTGCGAACTTCATGGCTTACCTCCACGTGGACCAGGATCAGCCGGCGAGCCATCTCTCCCAGCACCAGACGCCTCGTGGCATCGACCAGTGAACATAACGGCTGAGGCGATCACCGGAACAGAGGTACTCTCCGAACGATCGCATCGGCGGGGCAGGGGTTTCCTGCTGTCTCTTCAAAACCGGGATCTATCGCCACGCCCCCAGAGGGGCGGTAATTGTCGGGAAGCACATGCACTCCGAGAGCGCGCACACGCAGCGGCTGTTTCCTGATCGGATATGTACTCGTCAGCTGCTCGCGGTGGCGTACCCTCCCGGATGTTGCGATGCTTGGTAGTGATGCTCCGAATCCTCAATCTCGTGTGACAGGGACCTTGGGCCTGGACGTCCCCGGACCCGGCCAGGACGTCTGCCAGGCACACAATCACTGGAAGAGGACTCCGTCGCGTCATGGCAGTTCCCTCTTCGCGGGGAAGACAACGCGTCTACGAGCGCGTCGGCCAATGCCACCAAAGAGCGACACGAGAAGCCGCAGCAGCGGCTCCTTCCGTCCACCTCTGTGCTGCGCACAATACACACTTCAGCACGAAGCGCTCGTGCCTGCAGAGAGGCGTCAGTTATGTGGGTTTGGGCGGGGCGGGAAGTAGCTAACTTCCAACTTCCTGCTCGAGAGCAGGTCTGCTAAGCGGACTGCTGTACGCCCCTGAATGATATGCAGTCAAATTATACCACACTGGACCCGGAGTGTCAACGAATGGAGCTTTGGGGACTGCTCTTGCCCGGGCGGGCTACTAGAGAGCGCTCGGAGCGCTGGCGAGCCCACGCGGAGTCTCAGACGGTGTGCGGCACACAGAAGAAGAGGCCGCCCGGAAGCCAGAGGCGGCCGCTGGCTGAACGGTGGTGCCGACCGGAATAGGGCCGCATCACCTCCCCGTGGCGGACATGTTTCGAAGTCCCGGCCGGAGTGTCCCAGTGCCGTTGGAACACGAACGCTCCCCGAGCTGAGACACCGACCCGATACAGAAATACCTTGCACTGCTATGCATAGATATGCTATGGTGGCAGCGTGGTGACAACAGCGGTCCCCCAGTGGGCAGGCGCAGGCGAGGAGAGGCGCACCCGTGGACATCCAGAAAGACCTGGTGGCGGCATCGGCGACCCCGATCGTGCTGTCCCTCCTGCGACAGGGTGACAGCTACGGGTACGCCATCATCAGGAAGGTGCGCGAGGTCTCCGGAGAGCGCATCGCTTGGACCGACGGCATGCTCTACCCCGTGCTGCACCGGTTGGAGGCGGCGGGATTCGTGAGATCGACCTGGAAGACTGCCGAAAGCGGACGGCGGAGGAAGTACTACCACATCACACGCGAAGGCGAGGCTGAGCTTGCGCGTCTCAAGGAGCAGTGGGATGTCGTCCACAGTGCCCTTCAGCGCCTTGCGGAACCCGGGAAGACGGGAGCGAAAGATGTTTGACCTGGAGTCACAGATCCGGAAGTGGCGTCGACACGTCCAGTCGGTCGGATCGCTTGGAGCTCAGGACGTGGAGGAACTGGAGTCCCACCTCCGGGACAGCATCGACGAACTCACGGAGCGCGGCGTGAGCGTCGAGGAGGCTTTCATCGTATCCATCCGTCGGATGGGTGACGCCCAGGCGCTGGACCACGAGTTCGCCAAGGTCTCAACCGAGAACGTCTGGCGCCAGTTGCTGGTACCCGCCGCAGACGAAGACGCCCGCCGCAAGCAACGGACGGAGATCACTGTTGTCCTCCTGCTGGTCCTCCTCGGCGGGCTCCTGGGCAAGATCCCGGCCCTCTTCGGACATCCGGTCGTGGAGGAGAACGCTCTCATCTACGCCAGGAACGCGGGGCTCTTCGCCTTCACGCCCGTGGCCGCCTACCTCATCTGGCGACGAGCCCTCTCGCTCCGGTTCGTGGCGGTCGCGGCGGTGACGTTCGCCGTCTTCGCCCTCGCGGTGAACCTCTACCCGAGTCACCCACCCCATCACACACAGATCCTGGCGGTACCGCACGTGCCCATCGCGCTTCTTCTCCTGCTCATGGCGCTGTACGCCGGACCGGGGTGGCGCAGACCCAGCTCCAGGTTGGACTTCGTGCGGTTCGGCGGAGAGGTGTTCATCTACGCCGTGCTGCTCGCCCTCGGCTGGCTGGTCCTTTCGCTCGTCTCCGGAGCGATGTTCATACTTGCGGGCGTCGACATTACCCCATTCATCGTGAACTGGCTGGCCGTGTTCGGAGGCTGCGGCGTGGCGGTGGTAGCCGCCTACCTCGTGGAGAAGAAGAAGGGCGCGATCGAGACCATAGCGCCGGTGCTCGCTCGGATCTTCACGCCGCTCTTCGCCGTGCTGCTGCTTGGACTCATCATCACGATGGCACTGACCGGTCAGGGGCCATCGGAGGATCGTGAACTCCTCATCATGCTCGACATCATGCTGGCTCTGGTGCTCGGTCTCGTGCTGTACACGATGAGCGCCCGGGACGCCGAGAAGCCGGCCGACTGGTGGGACGGGGTCGTTCTGGCGCTGGTTGTCCTGGCCCTGATCGCGGACGGGATCGCGCTCTCGGGGATCGTTGGTCGGCTGGCCACTTACGGGTTCTCCCCCAACAAGACCGCCGCCCTCGGTGAGAACATCTTGCTCATGGTCAATCTGATCCTGCTCGCCCTCGGGTACCTCCGCTTCCTCTCCGGGCGGTCACGCTACCAGACCGTCATCGACTGGCAGATGCGTTATCTGCCGGCCCACGCGGTCTGGGCGGCCTTCGTCGCACTTGCGTTCCCTCCCCTCTTCGGGTTCGTTTGATGGGATCCTGTGGCGCGAGTGTCACGAACTGCGGATTTCCGGTGGAGCAAGAAGCGGTCTCGGCTTCCAATGAGAACGCCCCATCCACGAGAGGTGGGGCGTTCTATGTATGGCTCCGCGCGTTGACTATTGACTGCACCGCTTCCGCTGCCCCTTGGTGGCAGACCTTCTCTATCTCCAGGTCCCACGACAACCGTCAGGTGTCTTCCGGCCGCAGGGGCTGAAGGACCAGAGGGCAGTACGGTTCTTCAGCGAGCGTCATCTCCGCCCGCTGATCGACTCTCACCTTCTCAGGTCTCCCACCAGTCCAGGCGTGGAGGGCTCTGAGGGAGAAGTCGTTCTCTTCGAAGCACTGGGCTCCCGGCACGGGTGGCTAATCCTAGCCATACTGTGGTATAATAGTAGTGTTCAGCAGGCTCTCTTTGCAGGCCACAATGGGAGGTACATGCGTGCGACACATATTCCTTGTCCTGGCTGTTGCCATCTGCACCTGCGCATCAGCTTCTGGCACGACCATCTACGACATCCAGTACACCGCAGATCCCTCCGGCGATTCACCTTATGACGGGCAGGTCGTGACTACCGGCGGCGTGGTAACCGCGGTTCACTACGCCGGTTTCGTCATGTGCGAGGGGGCAGGTCCCTGGCAGGCGGTTTTCGTCTACACCTACACGGCCGGACCGGCTGTCGGCGACCAGGTGGAGCTCACCGGCCTCGTGGACGAGTACGGCGGCATGACCGAGATCAAGGAACTCACTGCCTTCAGCATTCTCTCGCACGGGAACCCCGTGACTCCGCTGCTCGTGCCGGTGGCCGATGCAGGCCAGGAGCAGTACGAGTCTGTGCTGATTGCCGTGGAGGACGTCACGGTGACCGCCCTGCTCAGTTACGGTGAGTGGACCGTAGACGGCGTCCTGGTCTGTGACGATATCAACGACTACCTGTACTTCCCGAAGATAGGCGATGAACTCGCATCGATCACTGGCACCCTCTTCTACCGCTACGGAGCCTTCGAGCTCGAACCCCGCTTCACCGCCGATATTGCCGGGGATATCATCGCCCACTACGCCCTGGGCGGCGATGTGGTCACAATGAACGCCACTCGTGATGTGCTGATCGATCACTGGGTAGAGGTGCAAGGCGACCAGATCGTCGGCATCCATGCCGCACCGCCACCGGGCATTCCCGCGATTGCGTCCGGCGGCCTCATCTTCCCCGGCCTCATCGACGCCCATAACCACCACCAGTACAACGTGCTCGGTCCCATCCCCTTCGGTCAGCTTTTCGAGCATCGCGATGAGTGGCGCAACCATCCGATCTACGACGACTTCAACGCGCAATACCAGGACATCCTCAACTACACGACTGCCGGGGTCCAGCGTCTCAATGTCCGCAAGCTCGCTGAAGTGCGGGCCATGTGCAACGGCACGACGACCATCCAAGGTGCCAACTCCTACGGCAGCGATGACGATCCTTACGCGCGTCAGGGAATCGGCATCAACAACGCTCATCGCTGGCCGCCGCGCATCTTCCACGACACGTTTCCCTTGTCGGACAGCGCCAGCCAGTGGCAAGCACGCGCCAGCGAGAACTGGCGCCGCTTCGTGGTCCACCTGGCTGAGGGCACCAATCAGACTGCGCGCAACGAGTTCGCCCAGTGGCAGAGCATGGGCATGCTCGACAGCCGCACCGCCATCATCCACGGCACGGCTCTCGAGGAGCCCGAGTGGTCCGCCATGGCTGCGGCGGGAGCACACCTCATTTGGTCACCCCAGTCCAACCTGACGCTGTATGGGACCACGGCCGACGTGCCCGGAGCGCTTGCCGCGGGCATCAACGTCGCGCTGGCTCCTGACTGGACCGAGAGTGGAGCCAACAGCGTACTCGACGAGATGAGGATTGCCCGCGACTGGTCCGATGCCGAGTGGTCGGGCTTGCTGACTCCGCAGACGCTGACGGAGATGGTCACCGTGAACGCCGCTGAGGCCTTGGGCATGAGCGACATTCGTGGCGCCATCGTGCCGGGACTCCGCGCCGACCTCGTGGTCATTCCCGGTGATCCCGGCGCGCCGTACGCTGCGTTGCTCGCGGCGGAGGCGTCAAACGTGAAGCTCACCGTAGTAGGTAGCAGGCCGGGATACGGGGACCCGGCGCTGATGAACGAGTTCGACTACCTCACTCTGGTGGAGGACGTCACCATCGCCGGACAACCCAAGCGCCTTGCGCTGGCCGTTGAGTCTCACGCGATCGACCACTCCGATCAGCTCTTCAGCGATGTCATCTCCACGCTGGAGGTTCATCCCAATCCGTGCAATCCGCGCACGACGGTGACGTTCGCGCTTCTGCGCGATGCACAGGTCTCGGTCGAGCTATTCACTGTCGGTGGCCGACGTGTGAGCGTTCTGGCCAGCGGCTACTTCGAGGCCGGCGATCACACCCTGAAGTGGGACGGCCTCGACGGATCGGGCCACACCCTCTCCTCGGGCGTGTATCTGGTGCGCCTGAACACTGGGACCACAGAACTGACGAAGAAGGTCGTGCTGGTGCGCTGATGCGGAACGCCCAGTCCGGTCTTCCGATGGCGATGGCGTCCCACCTATTACAGAGGGCCACTCGACATGCCTACCGAGTGGCCCTCTCGCTGGCTCCCCATAGCGGACGCAGTTCGAACCGGTGGTTGGGGTGTCCCGACTCTCCATTCAAAGCGGACTGCATACCTGTTACACTTCGAATGCAATGAATGAGCTAATGTCGTTCCTGGCGACCCGTCAAGCGCTGCCTCTCGACGAGGATGTCGAGCGGGAAGCTGACCGCATCCTGAAACGGGCTCGACATGAACTCTGCCAGCCGCGGCGTGACGGACAAGAGCCTGCCGGGCGCTTCCGCCTGCCTCTGTCCTGTGCCCTATGAAAGAGAAGAGAAGCTGACGTGAGCAAGGTAGTGGTCCTGGGCTGCGGGATTGAGGGAAAGCACATGGCAATCGACCTGTGCAAGACCCCCGGCTGCGATGTCATCTCGGTCGACATCAACCCCACGGCCCTGGACGATCTGGCGCGGGAGCATCCGATCCAGACCCGCTTGATTGACCTCTCCATGTCAGAAGGAGTCACTGAAGCAGCCAAAGACGCTGATGTGGTGATTGGCGCCGTGCCCGGTTTCATGGGGTATTCGATGCTCGAGGGGGTCATCCGTGCAGGCAAGAATGTCGTGGACATCTCTTACTTCGCTGAGGATCCGTTCGGCCTCGACGGCCTCGCGAAGGAAATGGGAGTCACGGCAGTCGTAGACTGCGGCGTGGCGCCCGGTATGTCCAACATCATTCTCGGAGATCATGTCAGGAAGATGAAGGTGACCCGCTACGAGTGTTATGTCGGCGGCTTGCCGAAATCGAGGGACGTGCTGTTCGAGTACAAGTCGGCGTTTCCCGCCCTGGAGGTCCTGGAGGAATATGCCGGTTCCGGCAGAAGCGTCGAGAGCGGGAAGGTGGTCGCCAGGCCGATGCTCAGTGAAACCGCAACCATGGAGTTCGATAGGGTCGGCGCACTGGCGTGCCTTCCCACCGACGGACTCAGAACGCTGCTCCGAACCATGGACATCCCCGACATGGCAGAGAAGACGCTGCGTTATCCCGGCCATGCCAATCAGATGCGAATGCTCAGGGATGCGGGTTTCCTCGATGTAGGCCCCGTCGATGTGAACGGCGTTTCGGTACGTCCGATCGATGTGACTTCAACGCTGATCTCCCCGCACTGGAGATTCGAACCCGGTGAGGCCGATCTTACGATAATGAGGCTGATCATCGCAGGCGAGGAGGACGGGAAGTCGGCGACCTACACGTACGACCTGTACGACGAATACGATCCAGCGACCGGGGTCCTCTCCATGGCTAGGACGACGGGATACACCTGTACGGCGGTCGCGCTGCTGATACTGGACGGCGGCTACTCCCGGAATGGAATCAGTCCACCGGAGTTCGTGGGTATGGCCGACGGGTGCCGGGAACGCGTCGAGAAGTACCTGGAGGATCGAGGCGTCCGGTACCGGATGCAACGGTCTTGATCATCTCGCTGACCTGCCCCCGAAAGCGGTCCAGACTGGATGTTAGGATCTGGGCTGATTCTAAGGGGGACAGATGAAATGGGGGCTCCAGATATGGAACGATCCATCTCCGGGGCCAAGATGCACCACGGGGAGCGCCGCTCGACGCTCCCCGTGTTCGCCCTCCTTCGACCTCTGGGGAAGATACCGGTATTACCCGTGAGAGACCAGGGGCTCTGGAGCATCTGAGCCCTTCGAACAGCATACGACTGTCGTTAGGACGCTGGCTCCCCATAGCGGACGTGTTTCGAACTCTTGAGCAGGGACGCTGCATCGACGGCCACGTACGGTAGGTGTCCCCAATGCACCGGAGCTGGAACCACCTTCTCGAGTGGCTCGGGGAGGCGGCTCTTCTGTCGCGCGGTGACGACTGTGTTTGCGCGCCTCATTGGATACGCAGTCAGAGCTCCCGATCGTCTGAGCACCGAGGCGACGAGGAGGTTCACGAATGGGTTCTCCGGAAGCCAGCCCGGCCGAGAGGCCCCGCGTGTCCCCCAGTTTCAGGTCGGGACGATCCAGATCCGCGCCGGCTGTTCCGGACTACCGGTAGAGCGCTTTGATGGTGCCCCAGGTGGTCTCCCTGATCAGCGAAGGTCCGCCCGGGGATTCGCTGACGATGAGCTCGATGTCGGCGCCGTTCGAGCTGCCGCCAAGATTCAGGCGTCCGTCCCCATCGGTATCGTGCATGAGGTCGAACTGCACCCCCGACGTGCCGTCCGTGTCGCTCTCCTGGTTCTGGTCCGACACGTGAGCAATGAACGGCACGCCCAGGATCTTCCCTACGCAGACAACCTCCACGAAGTGTCCGCCGTCCGAACCGATGTAACCCAGCTCGACATCCTCCCCGTCACATATCTGCTCATACAGGAACTCGAACTGGGACCTTGTGTCGCGCTCGGATGTAAGCCCCGACTGCTCGAAGTCCCCCTCGGGGACCGACGTGTCGTCTTCCCTGGCGGCATTGTGCTTCAGCACGAGATTGGTGATGGGGACCCCCGCCAGGTACTTCAGCTTGCCTGTGAGCACCTCCTCACCGTCGACCCCATCTCCGTTCCTCCGGTCCGCGTACCAGCGCCCCATTGAGTCCTCGAGCGCGCCGACGAGGGAACCGTCGCCGTCGAGACCCATTACGTGCGGGTCTGGAATCGGAATCCCGTGGGTGGTTCTCAGCCAGTCGAAACTGCTGGCTACCGCCTCCGGCGCGCACTGGCAATCGGCAGTCTCGACGACGACATGTCCGGGCTGGCAGCAGTACGTAATGAGGCCGCCTTCCTCGAACGTGACCACCCCCGGAGTGGGAGGATCCGGCTCTCCGGCACCACCCGATTCGAGGTACCCGCCCACGGCGTGGACGATGTCCCCGACGCTATACGTGGTCTCCGCCGTTCCCGTGAACGACACAACGGGGTCCGGCGCGAAGTCCACGAGCGTTACCAGGCTGTCAACCAGGCCGGAGGTCTCCGCTAGGTAGAAGTGGGTCGAGATGGACGGATACGTGAACCCCGGAAGCACCGGGAGGTTCTCGACCACCCAACCCAGGTCCGTGAGAACGTTGAGATAGCCGGACGCCACTCCTGTCGCAGCCTGAAGAGCCGCCACGTCCACTTCGACCTTACCGGTTCTGGAGTCCGGGTACGCCCCCCCCGCCACAAAGAAGTCCACCTGCGCGAAGGAGACGCCCTCTCCCGGCAACACGGTCACTGCCAGCGCGGCAGGTGAGGCCATCCCCATCAAGGCAATCACGAGCAAGGACCATCGCCATGCTCTCATCGTTCCCTCCCTTTCCGGTTGGTTGCACTCCGCACGGCTGCTCGGACGCACAACGAGTCGACTGCACTGACGTCACGCCGCTGTATGGCGCACTCCGCTCCCTGGCTACGATGCAGACCCCGAAGATCACCGCACTGTCGCTGCTGCGCACTCCCTCACCGGTACATCGCCTTGATCACACCCCAGCTCACGGGCTTGATTAGCGAAGCACTGTCGTCGCACAGCCTGACGTCGTCGACGTACCAGCCGGGGAAGGTGTTCGAAGAATCCGAACCGAAGAAGAACCCGAACACGATGTCCGAGCCCATGAAGTCGCTCAGGTCGAAGGTGCTGACCATGTAGTCGTTGGCGTGACCAGTGAAAGCGGGCTCCGAGGGAATGCAGTGCGTCTCGTCACTGAGAGACCCCGGGTAACCCTCGCAGGGCGTGATCAGCGTCCAGGTCGCGCCGCCGTCCTCGGAGACCTTCACGTTGCCCCCATCGTGGTCCGACTCCGCGCTGTACCAGTGACGGAGCTCCATGCACGGGCAGTTCCCACCCGGACCGATGTGGAACGGACTGTACAGCGAATCCGCATAGGCGACCACGATCACGCCGGCGTCGTTCTGGTAATCGCCAGACAGGGACGTGGCGAACCACAAGCCCTCTTCATCGTAATCTATGTGTTGGGGTGGGTCGTCGCCGCAAACCATGTCGTCCGGAATATGACTCAGAGGGGGGGCCCAGGGCGGATGCTGGCAACCGGCGCCGGGGCACGGGTTGTCCCGGCACATCGAGGCGATGCAGACATTGTCGAGGAAAAGGAAGCTCTCCGAAGGTACATGGAAGTCCAATCCCACCCACTCCCAATCAGGCTGGTGGTCCAGGCTCACTTCAACTGACAGCTGTCGCCAGCCCCCGGCTTGGGCATCTTCCCACCGCGACGTGGTCACCTCGAGGCCGACGTGACTAGTGCCGACCAGGATCTCGTCGGATTCGATGAGAGTGCTCCAGTCCGCCAGATCAATCCAGACATCTACCGCGACCAACAGCTTCGTGACACTGCTAGGGTCGTGCATGTTGTCCATGCCGAGCTGGAATTCGGCGACCTCGCCCGTCTCCCCACCGAAGATCGCGGCGAAGCTGCCCTCTCGCCCACCGACAGTGGCGACCGGCAACCACTGGGGATCGGGCTCGAAGAGGCAGAAATTGTTTTCGGGATCGTCCGTCATCCACTCGTGAGGCGGATCGGGAATCCACTGGTCGACGGAGGTCCAGACGAAGGCAGAATCCGGGGCCTGGCTGAAGTCGTAGATCGCAGCGCCAAATCGCTCGTTCGCCGGATCCCACCACTCAGGTGTTGTGGTAGGGAAGTCGGCAAGGGCAGGAACAGTCAGTGTGGCTATGGCGAGCGCCGCAAGCACAGCCGTCATCGATCGCATCGTGACCCTCCTCCCGCACGTAGTACGCTCACCGGTTTGCCCGTGTCGATGTGCGGCGACCTGCTGCAAATGCAGGCTCTGCTCTTAAGCACTTACCAGCGCCGAGACCAGACACGTAAAGCCGTGGCTCCGCGACACGATAGTCTATTGGAATTCCTCATAGTATATCATCCTGTGCGGCGCTGCGTCAACCGTGGAGGGGAGCCAGTCAGGGCCTCCGTAAGATCACCGAAAGGCCCCGGTCGCGAAGGACCGGGGCCCCTTGGTGCTGGCTCCCCATAGCGGACGTATTTCGAACTCTTGATGTGGTGCAAGAGCTGAGTGTCGACGGGGTGTCAGACTGCGGTGCGGGCTAGATTGGCGGCCGCACCCTGCATCGACGA
>JALGWI010000028.1 GCA_025774245.1 bacterium | reverse complement strand
TCGGTGGCCTCCTCGGTGGCCTCCTCGGTGGCCTCCTCGGTGGCCTCCTTGGCTGGCTCCTCGGTGGCCTCCTTGGCCGGCTCCTCGGTGGCCTCCTTGGCCGGCTCCTCGGTGGCCTCCTTGGCTGGCTCCTCGGTGGCCTCCTTGGCCGGCTCCTCGGTGGCCTCCTTGGCCGGCTCTTCGGCGGCCTCCTTGGTGGCCTCCTTGGCCGGCTCCTCGACCTTCGCCTCCTCTTCAGGCTCAGGCTCCAGAAGCTCCTGGCGGATCTGGTGCCCGGCGACGTACTCGATGAGCACCTCCTCCGGCTCCTTCTCCATCCGCGTCTTCACCGAGAGCACGATGCGCCTGTTCTCGGGCGAGACCTCGATGACCTCGAGCGGCAGGGCGTCACCGGGCGCAAACCTGGCTTCGACCCTGCTGATCTCCGGCAGCGCGAGGTGCGACATCGGAACGAAACCCTCGACGTCCTCCGGCAGGTCGACAACGATGCCGGACTTGTGGATCCGGCTGACCTTGCCCTCCACGAGCGTGCCGACGGTGTACTGCTCCGCCAGCGACGCCCAGGGGTTCTCCCTGCACTGTTTGATACCCAGCGAAATGCGGTGCCGGTCCTTGTCGATACCGAGCACCATGACCTCGACCTTCTGACCGCGGTGCAGCACCTCGCTCGGGTGCTTGATCCTCTTCGTCCATGACATGTCGGAGATGTGGACGAGTCCGTCCATTCCCTCCTCGAGCTGGACGAAGGCTCCGAAGTCCGTGAGGTTTCTGACGCGTCCCTCGATCTTCGTCCCGACGGGATATCTCGTGTCGAGATCCTGCCACGGATCCGACTCCGTCCTCTTCAGGGACAGCGAGATCTTCTCCTCGGGCTTGTTGACGTTCAGGACCTTGACCTCGACGATGTCCCCGATGCCCAGGATCTTGGAGGGGTGCCGGATGTGCTGGGTCCACGACATCTCGGAGATGTGGATCAGACCCTCGACGCCCTCCTTGAGCTCGATGAATGCGCCGTAGTCGGTGATCGAGACGACCTTGCCCCGGACGCGCGTGTTGACGGGGAATTCCTCCTCAACGTTCTCCCATGGGTACTCGGCAAGCTGCTTGAGCCCCAGAGAGATGCGCTCCCGCTCCGGATCGAAGTTGAGCACCTTCACGGTCAGCTCGTCACCGATCGCGACCAGCTCGGAAGGGTGCCTGATCCGGCCCCAGCTCATGTCGGTGATGTGCAGGAGGCCGTCGATCCCACCGAGATCGACGAAGGCGCCGAAGTCGGTGATGTTCTTGACGATCCCCTGGCGGATCTGACCGACCTCGAGCTCTGCGAGCAACGCCGTCTTCTTCTCCTGACGCTCGTCCTCGAGAACGACGCGCCGCGAGATGACGATGTTGCGCCTCCGCTTGTTGACCTTGAGGATCCTGAAGCGCAGTTTCTGTCCGAGCAGCTCCTCGAGGTTCGGAATCCTCCGGAGCGCGACCTGCGATCCGGGCAGGAACGCCTCGACGCCGAACAGGTCCACCTTGAGCCCGCCCTTGATGCGGCGCTTCGGCACACCCTCGACGATCGCCTGCTCGTCGTGCGCCTCCTTGATCTTGTCCCAGACCTGGAGGAAGTCGGCCTTCCGCTTGCTGACCTTGACCTCTCCGTCCTGGTCCTCGGTCGCCTCGAGGAGGACACTGATCTCGTCGCCCGGCTTGAGCGTCTCGGGCTCGGGGAACTCCTCGAGCGCGATCCGTCCCTCGGACTTGAAGCCGATGTCGACCATGACCTCGGAGTCGCTCACCGAGAGGATGATGCCCTTGACGAGCTCGCCCTCGTCGATCGACTTCAGGGTCGAATCGTACATCTCGGCCATCTCGTCGTACTCGTCGCGGGAGTAGCCCATCTCGTCGAGGTCGTCGTCCGAGATCAGTACGGTCACCGCCTTGGCGGTCTTCTTCTCGGACCGCTCCTCGGTCGGGGCGACTCCGAGCTCTTCGGGCGGCGCGGGCGTCTCGTCGGGCGCGGGCGTCTCGTCGGGCGCGGGCGTCTCGTCGAGCGCGGACGTCTCGTCGGGCGCGGGCGTCTCATCGAGCGCGGGCGTCTCGCCGGGCGCGGGCGCGTCGATCGTCTCCCCCGTGTCGTGCGGCGCGATGTCGCTCTCGGAGCGGAGGTCCGTCGTGAGGTCGCTTCCGTCGTCCGTCCCGAGCCCGGTGTCCGTGTCGGCTCCCGTATCGGGTACGGTCTCATCGGACGTGCTGTCCGCTGTCGTCTCATCCGTCGGAGGCGACGACTCCGTCTTCGCGGTGTCGTCCGCTGCAGGCGTGTCGATCGCGTCGTCGGTCGAAGGGTTCTCGTTGAAGGTCCTGTCTTTGTCATCCAACATGTTAAGGGTTCTCTCCTCTGGTTCAATGACCCGGCCGGCTAAAGGGCGGCTCTCCTCTCCCGGGCGCCGACCGCACGACACGTGCCGCGCGACCCCGGAAGTCCTAGATTCCCTCGAGCGCCTGGACGATCTCCTCGATGATCCACTGCGGCGTCGAGGCTCCTCCTGTGATTCCAACTTCCGTCTTGCCCTCGAACCACCTCGGCTCGAGTTCGTCCTTCGTCTCTATGTGGTAGGCGTCGCAGCCCGCCTCTCGACAGAGCTCCCACAGACGCCTGGTGTTCGCGCTGTTCCTGCCTCCGACGATCAGCATCAGGTCGACCTTCCTCGCGAGAGCGAGCGCGCGCTCCTGCCTTGCGAAGGTCGCCTCGCAGATCGTGTTGAAGACCTTCACCTCCCGTGTGCTCTCGAGGAGCGAGTCGACGACGGCCCGGAGGTGTTCGAGCGGCTGCGTCGTCTGGCAGACCACGCCGACCCTCGGCGCGTCGCCCAGCTTCGCGAGCCCCTTCGGCCCGTCCACGACGAACGCCGGCTTCCCGAGGTTCCCCGTCATCGAGAGGACCTCCGGGTGGTCCTCCTCGCCGAGCACGACGACCGTGTATCCCTCCGCCTCGAGCTGCGCCGCGCACTCCTGCGCCTGCTTCACGAAGGGGCACGTGGCGTCGACGATGGCGAGCCCCCTGGCGGCCGCCTCCTCGAGCGTGCGCGCCGGAAGGCCGTGGGAGCGGACGACGAGCGTCCCGTTCTCGACCTCGTCGAGGCTCTCCACTACGTTGAGCCCCTCGTCCCCGAGCTTCGCCACGACCTGGGGGTTGTGAATGATCGGTCCGAGCGTGACGATCGGACCGTCGCCCTTCCGCGCCGCGTCGAAGGCGATCTTGAGCGCCCTCTTCACGCCGAAGCAGAATCCCGCGCCCGGGGCGACCGTCACCTTCACCGTCCCTCCACCTCGCTCTTGAGAGCGCGGATCCCTTCCATGATGCGGTCGGTCAGCGCCCGGTAGTCCTCGCTCGTCTCCGCCTTTCCCGGCGCGATCGGCTCCCCGTACGCGACGGTGACCGGCGGCCTCCTCCGGAACGCCTGCCCGAGGGCTCGCGATCCCGTGATGTACGCGGGTACGATGGGCGCCGCCGAGGTCCCGGCTATGAACCCGACGCCCGGCCGGCCGTCGCCGATCTCCCCGCTCGGGCTCCGCCTGCCCTCGGGGAACATGAGGATCGCCTCGTCCGCGTCGAGGAGCCTGCTGGCGGTCCTGAGCGCGCGCCGGTCGAGGATCCCTCGCCTGATCGGGATCGCGTTGCACGAGCGGATGAACCACGCGAAGAGCGGGTTCCTGAACAGCTCCTCCTTCGCGAGGAAGCTCACCTCCCTCGGACAGCCCACGCTCGCGAAGACCGCGTCCCAGATCGAGACGTGGTTGCAGGCTATCACGACCCGTCCCTCTCTCGGGATCCGCTCGCTCCAGAGCGTTCTGAAACCCCAGAGAAGGCGCGCGAGCGTCCGGGCGACGGTCCAGACGAGCCGGTAGTGGAAGTTCACTCACGCCTCACTTCTCTCTGCCGGCTCGGCGCCGCGTTCGAGCGCGAGCCGGACCACCTCCTCCACCTGCTCGTCGATCGAGAGCTCGGTGGTGTCGACCTCGATCGCATCGTCGGCTCGCCTGAGCGGGCTGTCGGTTCTCGTTGAGTCTCTCCTGTCGCGCTCGGCGATCTCCTCCATCACGTCCTCGAGCGTGGCGTCGACGCCACGAGACGCGAGGTCGGGGAGCCGCCTGCCCGCCCGGACCTCGAGCGACGCGACGAGGAACACCTTGAGATCGGCGTCCGGGAACACGACGGTTCCGATGTCGCGTCCTTCCATGACGCAGCTGCCGCTCCTGCCGAGCTCGCGCTGCTGACGGACGAGCGCCTTCCTCACGCCCGGCACGGTCGACATCACCGACGCCGCCGCGGTCACCTCGGGCGCACGGATCGCTTCCGTCACGTCCTCGGCGTCGAGCGTGATTCTCCCGCGCCCGAGATCCTCGAGAACGATCTCAGCGGCCTCGGCCACGCGCGTCAGTTCCTCTTCGTCGTCGAGCGGAACGCCCGCGCAGATCGCCCGGAGCGCCGCCGCCCGGTACATGGCGCCGCTGTCGATATATGTGTATCCGAACCGCTCGGCCACGCGTTTGGCGGTCGTGCTCTTTCCCGACGCCGCCGGGCCGTCGATCGCGATGATCAGGCTAGTTACCCTCGCCGGAACACAGGTATGGGGTTCGGGGTCGTCCCAGTTGGTGTCTCTGCCATCACGTTTGAACGACAATTATAGCCGTGAGGGGAAGGAATGGCAAGCTGTTTTGGGCGTCAGCCGTTCTCGAGCCCGAGGGCTATCCGGAGGGCCTGGAGCTCATCCTCCGTGAGATCTCTCCACGTCCCGGGCCTGAGATCGCCGAGCCCGACCGGTCCGACGCGGATCCGCGTGAGGCTCCGGACCGGGTGGCCGACGGCCTCGAACATCCTCCTGACCTGCCTCTTGCGGCCCTCGTGGATCGTGATCTCGGCCGTCGTCGTGTGGTGCTCCGTGGAGAGCACCTCGATCCGCGCCGGCGCGGTGAGCCGGCCCTCCAGATCGAGGCCCGTCTCGAGGAGCCTCCGCGACTCCTTCGTCACGACGCCTCGCGCCACGACGCGGTAGACCTTGTCGAGCTCGTACGAGGGGTGCGTCACGCGGTAGGCCAGATCGCCGTCGTTCGTGAGGATGAGGAGCCCGTCGGTCGCCGCGTCGAGCCGCCCCACGGGAACGACGCCGGCGGGCGCGCCGGGAACGAGGTCGGACACGGTCGGCCTCCCCTGCGGGTCCGACATCGTGACGACGTATCCTGCGGGCTTGTTGATGATCAGGTAGGTGAGCGACTCCGGGAGCGTCACGGGCACGCCGTCGAGCTCGACCCTGTCGCTCGCGGGATCGACGGTGGTCCCAAGCTCCGTCACGGCGGCGCCGTTGACCGCCACCCTCCCCGCGGCGATGATCTCGTCGGCGCCCCGCCTGGACGCCACCCCGGCGCGGGCGAGGTAGCGGTTAAGCCTCATCGATCTTATCGAGGATATCCTGATCGTCGAGCGGGTGCACGACGGCGCCCTCGCCGGGACGACCGGGCGGGACGACCGTCGTCGGGACCGTGGGCGCCTCGTCTGTCGGCGCGAGGTCCGGCTGCGTCTCCGCGGCCTCCGTCTCGTCTCCCGGCTCGACGGTGCTCACGCCTCCCCCACCGCTCCCGGCGCTCACGAGGGCCGGGTCGGCTCCGGCCGGCAGGGCCGCCGCCCCGATCGCGGCGAGCTCCTCGTCCGACGGCGCGTCGGCCTCCTCGCGGACGCCCTCGACCGACTCGGCTCCCTCGACGGCGAGCTCGAGCTCCTCAGGTTTCAGGCCGAGCACCTCCGCGAACTCCTCGAGCCGCGGAAGATCCGTGATCGAGTTCAGACCGAAGTAGCGCAGGAACTCCTTCGTCGTCCGGTACATGAGCGCGCGACCCATGCCGGGCGCCCTGCCGGCGATCGTGATGACGTCCCGTCTCAGAAGGGTCGCCAGAACGCCACTCGAGTCGACGCCCCTGATGGCCTCGACCTCGGCGCGCACGATCGGCTGCTTGTAGGCGATGATGGCGAGCGTCTCGAGCGCGGCTTGCGAGAGCCTCGCCGGGATCCTGCCCTTGTGGAGTTCCTTGATCCACTTCGAGTACTGGGGCCGCGCGTAGAGCTGCCAGCCTCCTCCGACCTCGGTCAGCGTGAAGGAGTGTTCCCCGGACTCGTAGTGCTCGGCGAGTGAGTGGATCGCCTTCTTGACGTCGCCGCGCTTAGCGCCGCCCAGGATGTCGGACAGCCGGTCGAGCGTGACGGGAGCGTCGGCCGCCAAGAGGACGGCCTCGAGGGCTCGCGTGAGCTCCAGGTCGGTCAATGGTTCCCCTCCGTCTTGAGACTCACCAGGATCTCCCCGAACGTTCTCTCCTGGACCACCATCAGCACCCCGAGCCGGATGAGCTCGAGGAGCGCTATGAAGGTCGTGATGACCTGGATGCGCGAGACCGACTCCGCGAAGAGCTGATCGAACTGGATCGGCTCCCCGTCGCCGAGGATCGTCCGGAGCCGGTCCATCTCCTCCTCGACGGTCACCTGCTCCATGTCGACCGCGTGGACGTCGATGCGGTGCGGGATCCGCGACAGGACCTCACGCAGGCCGTCGACCAGGTCGAAGAGCGTGACGTCGCGAAGGAACTCCTCGGTGTCCGGCTCCTCGCCGAGATCGCGGTAGGCCCTCATGTCGACGCCGTGCTGGAAGAATCCCCGGCGTTTCTCCTCGCGTCCGCCCAGTTCGCCGGCCGCCTCCTTGAACTTCTTGTACTCCACGAGCTTCCGGACGAGCTGCTCCCTCGGGTCCTCCTCCGCCTCGCCCTCCTCGATCGGCGGCGGGAGGAGCATGCGCACCTTGATGCGGATGAGCGTCGCTGCCATCTCGAGGAACTCGCCGGCGAGCTCGAGATCGAGCGTCTCCATGAACTCCAGGTACTCGAGGTACTGCTGCGTGATCTCGGCGATCGGGATGTCGTAGATGTCGATCTCGTGTTCCCGGATCAGATGAAGGAGGAGGTCGAGGGGTCCCTCGAACGCCTCGATCTCGACGTGGTAGACCGGGCGTCGGACGAGCGTGGGCCCGTCCTCACCTGCGTCGGCGTCGGGCTCACCGCCGGTGGCGGCCAGCGAACCCTCGACGATGCCGTCGAACGGCGCCTGCGCGTCGGAGGCGGGATCCTCTCTGCGGTCGTCGGTCGGCTCGAACTCGGCCATCCCTCTCGTTCCTCCCTGGTCGTCGTCCCCGGAGCCTGCGTCCCGCGAAGCTATCAACTCTTTCTCTCCTCGTCAAGCTCGGTCGCGAGCCGGGTGGCTGGTTCGTTCTCCCCCCCCCCGGCCGGCCCCGGTGAGCGTGGCCCCGCGGCCGTCAGCCCCTCGGGTGGAAGCTCCGGTGGATCTCCTTCAGGTACTCGCGGTCCACGCTCGTGTAGATCTGCGTCGTCGAAATGTCGGAGTGGCCGAGCATCTCCTGGACGGCCCTGAGGTCGGCGCCGCCCTCGAGGAGGTGCGTGGCGAACGAGTGCCTCAGCGTGTGCGGCTTGACGCGCTCGCGGATACCCGCGCACACGACGTGCTTCTGGAGGATCTTCCAGAATCCCATCCTCGAGAGCGGCCTCCCGCGCGCGTTGAGGAAGAGGACGTCGGTGAGCGCCGACGCTCCCCCGTGCGAGGCGTGCGCCGCGAGCCCGGGCCGGACGTCGCCCCGGTACCTGAGCGTCCACTCGATCGCCTTCCGCCCTATCGGGATGATGCGCTCCTTCGATCCCTTGCCCATGACGAGGATGAACTCGTCGTCGAGGAAGAGGTTAGCGATCGTGAGCGACAGGAGCTCGCTCACGCGGAGCCCCGCTCCGTAGCCCATCTCGAGCATGGCGCGGTCGCGCACGCCGAGCGGTCCCGAGACGTCCACCGCGTCGAAGAGCGCCTCGATCTCGTGGACGGCGAGGACGTCCGGCAGCGTCTTGGGGAGCCTCGGGCCGTCGATGTCGGCGGTCGGGTCCGACCCGGCGGCGCCGGTGAACACGAGGAACCGGTGATAGCCGCGAAGGCAGGAGAGCTCGCGGGCTACGCTTCTCGGGGAGAGTTGCGCGACGAGGCGCGAGCGAACGTACGCTCTGACGTCGTCCTCCAGGATCTTGTCCGGGCGATCGACGCCGACCCTCTCGAGGTAGCGCTCGTAGGAAGCGAGGTCGCTCCGGTACGAGGCGACCGTGTTCGCCGAGAGACCCCGCTCGATCGAGATGTAGCCGAGATACTCCTCGATCGACTCCGTCACGGCCGTCGGGGTCTTCTGCCTACTCGTGGGATTGGGTCTCTTCACCCGTGGTTGGCTCCGATTCGAGGAGGAAGCGGATCCGCGCCCGCGCTTCCCTCTCCCCTCCCTTGAGGGCGAGGCCGATCTGCCCGGTCTCGATCTCGATCAACCGTCGCTTCATGTCCGTGCCGCCGCCGGAGTAACCGCCGAGCGTGCCGTCGCTGTTGACGACCCGGTGGCACGGGATCACGATCGGGATCGGGTTTCTGGAGAGGGCCTGACCGACGGGGCGCGTCGCCCGCGGTGAGCCGACGTCCTGCGCGATCGACTTGTAGGAACGGAGGGTCCCGAACGGGATCTCTCTCGCCGCCTCGAGGACGCTCCGACTGAACTCCGGCGTCCCGGTGAGGTCGAGGGTGTAGTCGAATCGCACCGGCTTCCCGTCGAGGTACTCGCGGATCGAGTCGACGACGCGCCGGAGGCTGATGCGGTCCTCGACGGCCATGACCCGCGTCCCGCGCGTCAGCCTCGAGAGCGTCCGGCCGACGTCGAGGTCGCGGGCGAAGGTGACCGACCTCAAGCCGCTGTCGCTCCGCGTGACGAGGAAGCGCCCGATCTCGGTGTCGAACGTGACGTATCTGAGCACGGGGAGCGTGGTGTCACCCGTCTCACCCTGCCGGACGATGATCACGTCCTTCGCGCGAGACCGCCTCCCTGATCCTCCTGGCCGTTTCGATCCCAATGCCTGGTACCTCCGCGATCTCCTCCGGGGTTCGTTCCGCGATCGCCGCTACCGATCCGAACTTCGCGAGAAGAGCTTGCTTTCTGGACGGCCCGACCCCGGGAACGTCGTCCAGACGGGAGTGCCTGGCGGAGCGCTCCCTGAGCGACCTGTGGTAGGTGATGCTGAAGCGGTGGACCTCGTCCCGGACCCTCTGGAGGAGCCCCCTCGCCCGGGAACCCTCCTCGAACGGGAGCGGCTTCGCGCGGCCGGGGACGAACACCTCCTCCTCCCGCTTCGCGAGCGCGACGAGCGCCACGCCCCGCGTGCCCGACTCGCGGACGGCGGCAGCGGCCGCCGAGAGCTGGCCCTTGCCGCCGTCGATCAGGAGCAGGTCGGGCCGCTCGAGTGCCTCGTTCGCGATCCGGGAGAAGTGCCGGGCGACGACCTCACGAATCATAGCATAGTCGTCGGTCCCTTTCACCGTCTTGATGCGGTACTTCCTGTAGAGCGCCTTGTCGGGACGTCCGTCCCGGAAGATCACCACCGTGCCGACCGGCAGCGTCCCCGAGATGTTTGAGATGTCGACGCCGGCGATGAGCCTGGGCGGCCGGCTCATGCCGAGGCTCTCCTGGAGCTCCTCCACGACCCTCGGAACGTGCCGCGACTCGAAGCTCCTGCGGAGGGCGTCGCGCGCGTTCGTCCGGGCGAAGGTCACGAGGAGCATCTTCTCGCCCCGCTGCGGCGTCCTGCAGATGACCTTCCGCCCGGCCCTCTCCGTCATGTACGCCTCGATCGCGTCCCGGTCGGGCAGCTCGCGGTCGACGAGGATCTCGCGGGGAAGGTCGGAGGAGATGCCGTAGAACTGCTTCAGGAACGTCTCGATCACCTCGTCGTCGCCGGTCCTGGGTCCGAGGTCGAGCGGGCAGTTCTCGCACCCGATCAGCTTGCCGCCACGGATCCGCACGACCGACGCGACGGCGTAGGTGGCGTGGCGCGCCACGGCCACCACGTCGCGGTCCTCGTCGCGCGCCGTGAGGACGCGCTGCCGCTCGGTAACCTTCTCGATGTCGGCGAGCCTGTCCCTCAAGGCGGCCGCCTCCTCGTAGCGGCGGTCGTCGGAGGCGCGCGCCATCCGTTCCTCCAGGATGCGGAAGACCTCGTCGGCGCGCCCCTCGAGGAAGAGGCAGAGCTGGCGGATCATGTCGCGGTACTCCTCGCGCGGGAGCTCCCCCGTGCACGGGCCGAGGCAGCGGCCGATCTGGAAGTTGAGGCACGGCCTCGGCCGATACCGGAACGTCTTGCACTGCCGCACCGGGAAGATCTGCCGAACGAGACGGAGCGTGCGGCGCATCGCCTTGGCGTCCGTGTACGGCCCGAAGTACTGGGACCCGTCCTCACGCACGAGGCGCGTGATGTAGGCCCTTGGGAAGTCCTCGCCGAGCGTGACCTTGATGAAGGGGTACCGCTTGTCGTCCCGGAGCTTGACGTTGTAGCGGGGATGGTGTTCCTTGATGAGGTTCGACTCGAGGATGAGCGCCTCGGTCTCGGACTCGGTTACGATGTACTCGAAGCCGGTCAGACGGGCACGGAGGATCTCGACCTTGGGATCGGGGGCCTCCGCGCCGCCGGTGTAGGTCCTGAGCCGGTTCCGGAGGTTCCTCGCCTTTCCGACGTAGATGATGCAGCCGTTCTTGTCCTTGAGGAGGTAGACGCCGGGTTCCGTGGGGACGCTCGCGCGGGTTCTCTTCGTCTCGGCCATGTTCCTCGACAGGCCCCGGGCGGGGCGGTGGCGGGGCTTTTCCCGTAGCGTAGTCCCGGGCCGGGCTGGTGTCAACCGGGGCGTCGCTCCACCGCAATCGGGCGCTTGACTCCGGGTCCCGCCGGTGCTATAGTGGCGACTTTGAGAATGACCTGACGCGCGGGACGGCCCGATCCTCCCGCGGCACGATCGGCAGCACACTCGGAGGTAATCCTTGCCGCAGAAGAAGTCCACGATCAAGAGGCTGAGACAGGACAAGAAGATCAACGCCAGAAACCGCGCCACGAGGTCGCAGGTTGCGACGGCCATCCGGAAGGTCAAGACGGCCTCGCCGGAGGAGCGCGATGCCGCGCTCAGAGGCGCCATCTCGATGATCGACAAGGCCGCGAAGGGTGGCGTGATGAAGAAGGAGACCGCCGCCCGAAGGAAGTCACGCCTGGTCAAGGCGACGCAGAAGTCCTCCTAGCGCGGTCGAGCCGTCGAAAAGAGACGCCCCCTTCCGTCTTCGGAAGGGGGCGTCGTTCTGTCTGTGCGCCGGGAATGTCGCGCGGAGCGGGGCCTCGCGGGCGCCGGGTCCGGTCGACACGGACCGCCCGACGCGGGCGGCCCACCCTGGGCCTACGTGAGCGTTCCGAGGATGCGCTGGATCTCCCCGGCCGCGCCGTCCGTCGGGACGTCGGTCTGCTCGCCGGTCCGCCGGACGCGCACCTCGACGACACCGCGCTCGAGCCCCCTGTCCCCCACGGTCACCCGGAGCGGGAGACCGACGAGGTCGGCGTCCTTGAACTTCGCTCCCGGCCGATCGTCGCGGTCGTCGTAGAGCACCTCGACGCCTGCCGCCCGGAGCGACTCGTAGATCTCCTCGGCGACCCGGCGGGTCTCGTCGCTCTTCACGTTGACGGCGAGCACCTCGACGGCGAGCGGGGCCGCCGCCAGCGGCCACGCGATGCCGTCCTTGTCGTTGTGCTGTTCGATGATGGCCGCGACCGTCCTCGAGACGCCGAGTCCGTAGCACCCCATGATGAACGGCTTCGCCTCCCCGTCCTCGTCGAGGAACGTGGCCTTCATGCTCGTCGAGTACTTCGTCCCGAGCTTGAACGCCTGGCTGACCTCGATGCCGCGGAACGAGTCGAGCTCCTTGCCGCATTTCGCGCAGCTGTCGCCCTTCGCGATGAGGGCGATGTCGTGGAAGGCGGTCACCCGGAAGTCGCGCCCCGGTCTGACGTTCGTGAGGTGGACGTCGTTCTCGTTCCCCCCGACCACGACGCTGGTCAGGGGCTCGACCGTGTGGTCCGCGATGATCTCGATCCCCTCGAGCCCGACGGGCCCCGCGAAGCCGACGGGAGCCCCCGTCACCTTCTCGATGGTCTCGGAGGTCGCCGGCTGGACGATGTCGGCTGCGAGCGCGAGCCCGAGCTTCGCCTCGTTGACCTCGCGGTCGCCCCTGATGAGCGTGGCCACGGGCCGTCCGTCGGCCTCGTAGATGATCGTCTTCACGAGCCGCCACGGCTCGACCCCGAGGAAGGCCGAGACCTCCTCGATCGTCTTCATGCCGGGCGTGTCGACGCGCTCGAGCGGCCTCTCTTCCTCGCCGGTGGGCGGCGGCGCGATCTTGCCCTCGGCCCTCTCGCTCGTCGCCGCGTACCCGCATTCGCAGACGATGACCTCGGACTCGCCCGTGTCCGACAGCACCATGAATTCGTGCGACGCGCTGCCGCCGATGGCGCCCGTGGCCGCCTCGACCGCGCGGAAGTTCAGGTCGAGCCGGTCGAAGATGCGCGTGTACGCGTCGCAGAGCGCTCGATAGGTCTCGTCGAGCGACGCCTCGTCGCGGTGGAAGCTGTACGCGTCCTTCATGATGAACTCGCGCGCACGGACGACGCCGAAGCGCGGCCTGACCTCGTCGCGGAACTTCGTCTGGATCTGGTAGAGCGTGAACGGGAGCTCGCGGTACGACCGGACCTCGTTCCTCACGATGTCGGTGACGACCTCCTCGTGCGTCGGTCCGAGGACGAATTGGCGCCCGTTCCTGTCCTGTACCCTCCAGAGCTCCTTGCCGTAGACGTCCCAGCGCCCGGTCTCCATCCAGAGCTCGGCCGGGCTCGCGATCGGCATCAGGATCTCCTGGCAGCCGGCGCGGTCCATCTCCTCCCTGACGATCTGTTCCACCTTGCGGATCGCGCGCCACCCGAGAGGCAGGTAGTTGTAGACGCCGGACGTCAGCTTGCGTATGAGGCCGGCCCGCAACATCAGCCGGTGGCTCACCGTCTCGGCGTCCGCGGGATCTTCCTTGTGTGTTGGGATGAGTGCCTGGCTCCAGCGCATCGGTCTCCCCGTCGTTGGTCGAGCTCCCGGGTGCGGCGTCGGCCGGCCCTTGAACGGCCGCCGCGCCTCAATTCTCCCGACGCATCCGCTTGAGCTCCTCGTAGAGCTCGCGGATCTCGTCGAACTCGAAGTCCCTCGTGTTGTCAGCGTAGTCCCAGAACTTCTCGAGCATCCGGTTTCCCTCGCGCTCGTACTGGAAGGCCTGGGTGAACATCTCGAGCTTGTCGATCGCGCGAATCAGCCGGCCCTCGACCGAGGAGCGGTTCGCGAACTCCTTCCACAGTTGAACGTACTCCTCTCCTCCATCCACGCGGTCGAAGAGCTGCGTCAGAATCCTTTCCTCGGCCGCCTCCTTCACGTCCTCGCCGAGCATGCGAGTCGCCGGCGCGTGGATGTCACCGAGCATGTACTCGGGGAGGTCGTGGAGGAGCGCGAGCATCAGGAGCTTCTCGCGGTCGACCTCGATGTCCATCCGGTCCGCCAGGAGGAGGGCGATGAGAGCGACGCCGTACGAGTGATCGGCCACGCTCTCGCCGTTCCTGATCCCCCGAACCGTCCACCCCATCCGCGGGATCACCTTGAGCTCGTTGCACTCGAGGATGACCTCGAGGAGTCCCGCGAGTCCCTTCGCGCGCTTTCCGCTCACTTTGTGGGTCGCCTCCCTGTGAACTCGTCGATCGCGGCCGTGACCACGCGCTCGATGTTCAGATCGTAGCCCTCGTGGCGGAGGATGACCCCCGCGCTCTCGGTCTCGTAGATCAGCACGACCGGGAGCTCGGCCGCGAAGTCGATCGTATGCCCCGCTTCGGTCGTGAGCCGTCCGTCGCCGGGCGGCACGACCCTGACGTCGGCGGCCTCTCCGAGGAGCGCCTCGAGCACCGCGGGCGCGTTGTCGCCCGCGCGGTCGAGCGATTCCATGACGTCGTCGAGGTAGCGCTCCGGCACGTACTGCGAGAGGTCGACCCCCTCGTAGGTGTGCCGCCCGCAGCCCGCGAGACACGCGAGAGCCGCGAGAGCGGCGGCCGCCAGAAGAACGGTCGCCAGGATTCGTGTCGAACTCCGCCGGATCTTCATGCCCCTGCCCCGTCCCCGCCCGGCGCCGCCGGCGGGTCTCTCAGTCCGAGCACGTCGCTCATGTCGTAGAGTCCGGGCGCCCTGCCGTGCACGAAGCGCGCGGCCTGCACGGCTCCGATGGCGAACGCCGTCCTCTCCGCCGCCTCGTGCTCGAGCGTGACGGTCTCCATCGGCGATATGAACCGGACGGAGTGCCGCCCGACGATCGTGCCGGCCCGGATCGAATGAACTCCGATCTCGTCCGGTCCGCGCGGGGCGTCGAGTCCCGACCGGCCGAAGCGCGCGGCGGCGCGCGGGTCGAGGCCCCTGGCGTCGGCGATGATCTCGACGAGCTTCAGCGCCGTGCCGCTCGGGGCGTCCTTCTTCTGCGCGTGGTGCGCCTCCACGATCTCGATGTCGTAGTAGTTGCCGAGGACCGAGGCGACGCGTGCCGTCAGGCCGAAGAGGAGGTTCACCCCGATGCTCGTGTTCGGGGCCACCACGACCGGGCAGCTCCTCGAGGCCTCCTGAATCATCGCCATCTGAAGCTCGGCCAGGCCGGTCGTCCCGACCACAAGCCCCTTGCCGGCGCCGCTCGCCTTCTCGGCACAGGCCGCCGCCTGCGCCGGCGTGGAGAAATCGACGATGACGTCGAAGCTCCCGTCGTCGAGCTCGCCCAGGTTTGTGAGGACCCGGAGCTCGCCGTCGCCCGAGCCCCATCGCTCGCAGAGCTTCCTGCCGATCTCGCTGTGGCCGGGGATCTCGATCCCTCCGGCCAGCGCGAGGTCGCCGTCGGCTGCGACTGCGCCTGCGACCATGCTGCCCATGCGGCCGCAGATGCCGCTGATAACGACGCGAATCACCGGTCCTCCCCGTCAGAACGGTGGAGCCTCCTCGGCACGGCGCCGCGGAGACTGATGCCCCCGTAGTGTCCCAGGATGGGCGTGAGCAGTATTCCGAATTGTTAGCTCTGGAGTGTAACGGAAGTCAAGGGCAAAAGGGGAGCGTTCGGGCGACGTGCCCGCCGGCGCGTCAGTGCACGCCGGGCGCGGTGGTCTCCTTGTTCTCCCCGGTCACGGAGTCGAGGGTCTCCCTGACGGTGCGGGCGATCTCGTTCGGGCCGAACGGCTTCTGAAGGTACGCGGCGGCGCTCTTCAGCATGTCGTTGGTCTCCTTGCCCTGAGGGAAGCCGCTCATGACGACGACCGGCGTGTCGTTGCCGTCCGCCACGAGGCACTCCCACATCTCGAGGCCGCCCATGTCGGGCATGACGACGTCGGTCATGATGAGCGAGACGTCGCTCGCGGACTGCTCGAGTTCGTCGAGCGCCTCGCGGCCGTTCGTCACGGCGAGGACCTCGTAGCCCTGGGACTCCAGGACCTCGCAGATCATGCCGCGGACGCTGTCGTCGTCCTCGACGATCAGGATCTTCTCCTGCGGCCGCGCCTTGTGCGTCACGTGGACGGTCGTCTCCTCTGTCTCCTCGGCCACCGGTTCCCTCACCGGCAGGAAGATGCTGAAGGTCGTCCCCGCGCCGGGCTCGCTCACAACGTCGATGAGTCCCGCGTGCCTCCGCACGACGCTGAAGACGATGGAGAGCCCGAGCCCGGTTCCCTGACCGGCGTCCTTCGTCGTGAAGAACGGCTCGAAGATCCGCTCCTTCGTCTCCCGGTCCATGCCCTCGCCGGTGTCGGTCACCTGGATCAGCTGGCACCAATCGATGCCCGGAATGCTGAAGCGCCTCGGGAGGGCGCTGACGGCCGCGAGCTGACGCGTCGATATCGTGAGGTTGCCGCCCTCGGGCATCGCGTCCCTCGCGTTGATGGCGAGGTTCATCACCATCTGGCTGAGCTGCTGCGAGTCGCCAACGATTGCGGTGAGGTTGTCGGCGAGGTCGAGGTCGAGCGTGACCTTGTCTCCGAGCATCCGCCTCATGAGCTTCATCGTGTCGGAGATGACGCTGTTCACCTCGACGGGGCCGGTCTTCCCCGTGTCCCGGCGACTGAAGGCGAGGAGCTGTCGCGTGAGTCCGGCCGCCCGTTCGCTGGCCATGACGATCTCCTTCAGGCCCGGCATCTCGCGGTACTCCTCGGGGAGCTTGGCGGACATCAGCTGTGCGTAGCCCTGGATCGTCGTCAGCAGGTTGTTGAAGTCGTGGGCGACGCCGCCGGCGAGCTGGCCGACCGCCTCCATCTTCTTTGAGTGGTGGTACTCCGCCTCGAGCTGCGCCCGCTCCTCGACCTCCCGCTCCCGGGCGATCGCCCGCGAGACGAGGCCGGCGAAGAGCTCGAGAAGCTGGACGTCTGCGGACGTCCAGGTCCTCGGATTGGCGTACTGCTCGAAGCTGGCCCAGGCGACGACCGCCTGCTGCACCGTGATCGGAACCAGCAGGAGCGACCGGATCCCCATCGTGATGAGCGGGGCGCGATCGGCCTCGGCGAGCGACTCGACGTCGTCGATGATGATCGTCTCCCCGTTGGCCATCGCGTCGCGCCACCGCGGGATCTCGTCGAGGGGGTACTTCCTGGACTCGTCGGCCTCGCACGATCCGGCGGACCACTGGTAGGCGACGTCGATCCGACGTCCGTCGGAATGGCGGAAGAGCAGCCGCACGCGGTCGAGCGACCACTCGACGCCGAGCTGCGAGAGGACCTGGTCGAAGTGGGTCGACGGGGCGTCGAAGTGCCGCATGAGGAGAGCCGACACCTTGTGAATGAGCGACTGGTACCGCACCTGCCGCTTGAGCCGGTCCCTCGCCAGTAGGTTCATCCTCCCGACCGACAGGATCGCGCCGACCGAGACGATGAGCGCCAGGTCGTGCTCGCTCAGCACGGGCTGCTGCGCCGCGTCCTCGACGAGGTTCCCGGCCACGAGCACCGTCTCGACACGGCCGTGCCGCTGGCTCGGCACCCACACGAAGTACGGCACCTCGAGGGCGGACCGAACCTCGCCGATCCACTCCTCCGTGGGCGTCGTGCCGTTGACGAGATGCGGTTTCGACCAGTCCGTCCGCGCGTCCGACGGTAGCGTGAACCGGAGCGGCCGGGCGTCCGACGGGTAGCCGAGGAAGCTCACCGGCACGAAGACGCTGGATTTCCCGCTCCGCTCCAGGAGGACGGCGCGCTTCATCCACAGCTCGGAGACGATCGCCTTCATGGCCGATTCGAGAAGCTCCTCGAGGGACGAGGCGCGACCGATGCTGTTCTGGAATCCCGTGAGGAAACTGAAGGCCTCCCGGGCGCGGCGCACCTCCTGCGTCAGATGCAGCACCTTGTAGTCAGCGCGCACGACCTCCCCGCCCAGCTTCTCGAGGCGGGATCGTAGCCCCTGGAGCTGCTTCGTGAGCTGCGCGATGCGCGCGTCCTTGTCGAGGATCTCTTCGGGCAACGTCGCGTCTCCCCGGGACGCCGGCGGGAGCCGATCGCCTGAGACGGCGACCGACTCCGCGAGCGTCTGCTTCATGCTGCTTCTAGTTCTGGCTCAGGACGATCAACACGCCGGTCCAGTCGAGCGCTCTCGACCCCCCCAGGAACGGGGCGATCTCGACACCCGAGTAGAAACCGAGGAGCGGCATGCGCGCCCCGACCATCTCCTGTACGATCGCTCCCTCTTCCGCACCGGCGCCCGAAAAGCCGCTCGTCCGGCCGGCGCAGTCGATGTAGAGCGCCAGAAACGGCTCGGAGGTGCCCATCTCACCGAGGACGCGCGAGGACATTCCCCGCGCGGACTCGAGCATGTGCTCGTTGCTCCTCCGCATGACCTGGACCTTCTCGCCCGGGCCGAAGTCCGACTCGAACAGCACGACGGAACCGTCCTCGGGGTTGGCCGCCGCGATGAGCCTGTTGACGTACTCGTTCTCGTCGAAGTCGCCGTAGGGGTCGGTGCCGTAGTTGGCGCCGAGCGTCACGAGAAGCGAATACTGCTGCCAGTCCTTCGCGGTCCCGGGGCCGATGATGTCCTCGATGACATCGAGCGCGGGGCGCCCGTCAAGCTCCCTGACGATCGGTCCGTCGATGCTCGTGATCGTGTGGTAGTCGCTCGCGGGCTCGCACCCGTGCGAGATGGCGTGGTGCACGTTGCAGTCGCCCGAGATGACGACGCCGACCGCGTGCTGCGTCATCGCCTGGTCGTTGGCGAAGACGTGCGATCCGCTCCACTGGTAGTCCCTGAGCATCCCTCCGCCCAGCACTGGAGCGTGCGGTCCGTCCAGCCCCCGCTCGACGCCCCTGATGAGCCGGCTGGCCAGGTTCACCGAGAGGGGCTTCGGGTTCTTGACGGAGTCGTAGAAGAGAAGGATCGCTTCGGAGTCGCTCGCGCCCTTGTCGGCGAGCATCGAGCCGAGCTTCTCGCCGGCGGCCTCTTCGCTCTCGCGCAGGCCTCCGACGGAGACGGCGTCGAAGCTGATCGAATCCGCGGAGACGACCGCGACGCCCGCCTCGTAGCCTCCGTAGCTCGCCTGCTCGTTCGTGATGACACCGACCGCGGTTCCGCCGATCAGGACGCGATCGCCCACGACCTGGCGGACGGCCTTCAGGAAGTTGATGGGATCGTGATTGCCTCCGCAGAAGGCGACCGTGAAGTCGCTCCGATCGGCCGAGGCGTTCGCCATCGCCTTCTCGGCGGCTCGCCGTCCGGCCTCCAACGAATCGGTCGTGTCCCAGTACCCAACTCCGGACCTAACCGTGCTCATTCGTTCCTCCTTGCTCGCGGGGCGACTCGCTGGCGCGGTCTGCCGACACGCATGCAGGCGCATGCGGGTCTCCTCGGGACGCCGCCGCGCGTCTTCGCCTCTGCCGTCGAGGCGCCGGTAGTTCCCTGACGCCCTTCTCCTTGTTCGTACGGGCGCTTCTACGAGCAAGAGGCGTTCCAGCGGGGATTCCGGAAAGGCCCGTGGGCTGGGGATTTCCACGGCGGAGGGCCCGCCGTTCGGGAAACGGGAGCATGCCCTTACGGTGGCAGTCGCAGGCTGCAACGTAAGCCGAGGATCAGTCGTTTCGGGGAGTTCAGATTGTGAACAGCAGAAGGCAGGCGCAGGACGCGGCTCTCGGGCGTCGTGGGCGCCCGAGGGCCCATGCCGGGCAACAACGAGGAGCGGCGGCCCACGTGGGGCCGCCGCAGATGTACTCGGATGGTTTCGCACCCAAGGCCGGGTCGAGACGTCGGGAGGACCACCCCGTCCCGGACTACTTGTGGTGCGTCTCCGGGCGTGCGTGGACCTGCGCCGGAGCGCTCGCGGACGGGCGATCCCGTCGAGCCAGATGGAGCCTCTCCCCGTCGGGCGACCAACCCATCATCCTCACCTTATCGCCGCGGGCGATCGTGATGAGGTGGGGCACGCAGAAGCCGGAGGTCCTGTTCTCGAGGCTTCCGATGATCTCGGCTGCTTCGTGGCCGTCGACCAGGAAGTGCTCCGCTCCCGGGGCGCAGATCCCCCAGATCGCGTAGTACGGAAGAACCCGAAGCGATGCGAGCTTCTCGTACATCTCCTTCAGAACCTGCGCGTCGTCGTTGATCCCGCGGAGAATCGGTCCCTGCTGGAGGAGAACGATCCCCGCGTCCGCCAGGCGCCCCAGTGCGCGTTCGACGTCCGGCACGATCTCTCTGGGGTGCGCGAACGAGACGATGACGAACATCGGCGCGTGCTCGGCCAGCATGCCGACGAGCTCGTCCGTGATCCTCGATGGCAGATATATTGGGGTTCGCGTCGTGATCCGGATGATCTCGACGTGCGGGATGGCACGGATCGAGGACACCCAGTAGAAGAGCTCCTCGTCCGTGAGCATGAGGGGCTCGCCGCCGGTGATGATGACGTCCCGGATCGACTCGTTGCCGCGGATGTACTCGAGCGCCTCCTCGCTCTCGTCCTGGCTCAGGTGCGAGACCTTCCGCCCCTTTCGGAAGCAGTAGCGGCAGTGGGCCGGGCAGGCGAGCGTCGGGATGAGGAGGAGCTTGCCGGGATACCTGTGGATGATGCCCGGGCACGGCTGGTACTGCGCCTCGTCCGCGTGGACGTCGTCCTCATCCTCGCCGGGGCGGTGCCTGAGCTCGAGCGGCGACGGTACGACGAGCCTGCGCAACGGATCGTTGGGGTCGCCCGGGTCCAGCAGGCTCAGGTAGTGCCGCGTGATCTTCATAGGGTACGCGTCGGACAGCTCGGCGATAGCGGTCTTCTCGTCGTCACTGAGCGCGATGATGCGGTCCAGGTCCTCGCTCCTGGTGACGTTTCGGCCGAGCTCGAGCTGCCACTCTTCTCTCTTCGCCATCCATCCTCCGAGGCTTCAGGGGACCTCCGGGGTCGGGTCGGTCCGCGGTCGGTCGCGCACCGAACAAAAAAAAACACCGCGACGCGTGACGCTTCTCCAGAGAGCAGTCACACGACGCGGCAGCCGACCGCTGAATCCTCAGTCAGATTAGAGAAGCGGGCGCGAGGTGTCCAATCCTAAGTTTCCTTCCGTGGCAAGCGTCAACGCGGGGCGCATTCGCACCACTGGACGGAGCCGGTGCTCGTGTTCACGATGTTGCATCCCTCGATCAGGTCGACGCACTCGGACGGAACGGGCACTTCCCACGTGTTGTACCAGGCGTAGACGGTCGAGGGCGTGCGGTTGACGAAGTCGGCGAAGCTGTTTCCGGAGATGGTGTTCCCGCCGGAGCCGGCGCGGTCCCCTCCCCCGAAGTCGGGCGCCATGATCTCGTCGCCCTCGAACGAGTCGACGCCGAAGACGTTGCCGGTGATCTCGCAGGCTTCGACGAGCGGGTCGGACGTCGTGTTGACCCACACGCCGGTGTGCCATCCTGAGACGCGGCACCCGCGGACGGTGGCGTGGCTGCCCCAGATGAGCTCCAAACCGCACCCCTCGCCGACCCGCGCGACGTTGACGAGCTCGCAGTCCTCGATGATGACGTCGCTCGTCGCTCCCTGGGAGCGGATCGCGGCGAACGAGAACGGCGTGGGGACGAGGATGTCCCTGATCGTGCCGCTCCACGCGCTCCAGACGCCGGTGTAGCAGCCGCCCGGATTCGTCAGCGTGAAGCTCTCGATCGTCGAGCCGTCGGTCAGGAGGACGGCGTCGACGTCGGCGGCCCCCGCCAGAATGCAGGAGTCGCGGTGGCTTCCGCGCAGCGTGGCGCCGACCGGCATGGCGAACGGCGGCGTCTCGCCGTGCGCCTGGTCGTACACGCCGGGGAACACGTGGACCGTGTCACCGGCCGCCACGGTGTCGAGCGCGGCCGTGACGGTCTCGAGTGGCGCCGCCCAACTGCCGTTCCCGGTGACGTCGTTCCCGTCGGCCGCGTCGACGTAGAGCACCGTGAAGAGGATCGTGAGCGAGTCGGCCCCGGTGACCGACGGGTCGCTCCGGAGGCGCGCCTCGACTGCGACCGCGCCCGCGCCCGGGATCGTCGCCGGGGCGGTGAAGGTGGCGGGATTGTCCTGTGTGATCGTGCCCGTCGCCGCGGTTCCTCCGAGGACGCCCTCGACGTACCAGTCCACGATGATGGACAGCCCTTCTCGTTCGATCGACGCGTGCGCCGTCGCCTCGCGCGTCACCTGGACCGTCTCCTGCGAGAGGGCGACGGTGATGTCCTCGGGCTGTGACGGTCCGCACGTGTCGCACTCGTTCGTCGTGCACCCGGGGAGGACGGTCAGGATTCCGACGAACGTCACGAGGCACGCGCCCGAGAGCGCGCGCGCGACGCCCGCGCCCCGTCCTCGGGAGCGATCCCCTCCCCTGTTCGGCTCGAGCTCGGTCTGTTCCATCGGCCCCCCCTGCTACTCCGGGTGCGTCTTCGCGAACGGCTTCCCGCCCATCCCCCAGTTCGTCTTGGGGACCTCGTGGATGATCACCTCGACGGCCTCGGGCGGCGCGCCCGACGTCCGGGAGACGACCTCGGTCACCTCGGCGATCATCTTCTCCTTCACCTCGTCACTTCTCCCGGGCCAGAGTGAGATCTGGACGAGAGGCATGGCAGACCTCCTTCGGCCGCCGCGCGGGCGGCCCGGTTCCGCGCCTTCGGGCTGCGCCACCCCGCACTCGCCGGGCGGCGCGCTCCCCGGGCGCGCACTCCCCTCCCTATTCCGATGCGAGGACCTCCTGCATCGTCGCCAGAATCGGGGCCATCCGTCTCTTCGACTCTTCGGTGATCCCGACGAGCGGCGCCCTGAGCTCGCTGCTCGCGATCAGGCCGGCCTCCGCCATGGCGTACTTGACGGGGCCCGGATTCGTCTCGACGAAGAGCGCCTTCATCATGGGCCGGAGCGAGTGGTGGATCTGGCCGGCGCGCACCGGGTCGCTCTGGAACGCGGCGACCATCTCGGCGACCTGCGCCGGCAGCACGTTCGCCATGACCGAGACGACCCCGCACGCTCCGACCGACATCATCGGCAGCGTCAGCGGATCGTCGCCGGAGAGGACCGCGATGTCGCAGAGCTCTACGATCTCGCTCACCTGGTCGACCGAACCCGCGGCCTCCTTGATCGCAGCGATGTTCTCGATCTCCGAGAGGCGCGCGACCGTCTCCGGCAGCATGTTGACGCCGGTCCGGGACGGGACGTTGTAGAGCACGATCGGGATGTCGACGGCCTCGGCGACGGCGCGGTAGTGCTCGTACTGGCCATTCGGCGTCGGCTTGTTGTAGTAGGGCGTGATCACGAGCGCGGCAGCCGCGCCCGCCTTCGCCGCCACCTGCGTGAGGCGGATGGTCTCGCGCGTCGAGTTCGAACCGGTCCCCGGGATGACGGGCATCGCGTCCCCGACCTCCTCGAGGCAGACCGCGAGGAGCCTCGCCCGTTCGTCCTCCGTGAGCGTGGCCGCCTCTCCGGTGCAACCGGCGGGCACGATGCCCGACGTCCCCGACGCGACGTGCATCTTGAGGAGGTTCCTCAGAGACGCCTCGTCGAGCTTGCCGTCGCTGAACGGCGTGACCGTGGCGACGATTGAACCTTCGAACATGGCTCCTCCTCTCCGGGGTCTCTCCCGAATCAGCCCTCCGACTGCTCGAGCGTGCCCTGGTAGACCGTCTTCGCCTCGCCCGACAGCGAGACGTCACAGAAACCCTGCTCGCTCATGTAGAACGCGATGGTCAGGATCGATCCGCCGCGCGTCTCCACGTCGACCGGCGGCTTCACCCTGCCGAGCGCCGCCATCGTGAGCGCGGCAGCGACTGCGCCCGTGCCGCACGCCAGCGTCTCGTCCTCGACGCCGCGCTCGTAGGTGCGGAGCCGGACGGTGTGCTCGTCCTGGATCGTGACGAAGTCGGCGTTCGTTCCCTCGGGCATGAAGCCGCGGTACTCGCGGATAGCGCGTCCGGCCTCGAGCACCGGATAGTCATCGAGTCCGGCGACCTCGAGCACCGCGTGCGGAACGCCCGTGTTGATCCGGCTCAAGGTGACCCTCTCCCCGCGGACGGGGATCTCGACGTCGAGTAGCATCGCCCGCGGGTCCGCCATCATGAGCTTCAC
Organism: bacterium; assembly: GCA_025774245.1. Lineage (GTDB taxonomy): Bacteria > Joyebacterota > Joyebacteria > Joyebacterales > Joyebacteraceae > JALGVN01. The sequence goes on along the minus strand of JALGWI010000028.1, from coordinate 7,613 downwards.
GTTGTCGTCGTCGAGGATCTCCGCTGCGTGCAAGCCGCTCTGGCTCTCGAAGCTCATCGTCCGTTCCGCCAGCCCGGCCCCGTGCGCGAACATCGCGGCGCAGCGGCCGCCGTTCCCGCACATGTCGGCCTCGCTCCCGTCGGCGTTGAAGTACCGCATCCGGAAGTCGGCGCGCCTGCTCGGGACGATGAGGATCAGCCCGTCGGCGCCCACCGAGAGCCTGCGGCGGCAGAGCTGCTTGGCGAGCTCCCGGGCGTCGTTGCCGACCGTGTTGCCGCGGTCGTCGATCACGATGAAGTCGTTGCCGGCGCCGGTCATCTTGGCGAAATCGAGCGTCACTGGCCGTCCTCCTCGCTCCTGATGGGGTCCTTCAGCTGGACCTCGATTCCCCCGACGGAGTCGCCGGGCGCCTGGACGTACGCCGCGTTCACGACGACCCACCCGCTCTCGTCGGTCGTCTTGAATCGACCGTCACGGTCGAGGTCGATGAACGCCACGACGTCGTAGGGGTCCCCGGCGATGCGCACGTGCCGGATCGTGAAGGTCCCGTCGGCGCGGGTCCCGCTGGTGTAGCCGCAGGGCGCCACGACGTCGAGCGAGTCCGGCTCCACGGGCCCCTGGCAGGCCCACACGACGGCGTCCCCGACGGGCTCGTCGCGGTAGAGGACGATGCCGGCGATCGTGCCGTCGTCGATCGCCACGCCCGTCGAGAACGCGAACGAGTACGGGGCCTCGATGGCCACGTTGTGGTAGTCGCGGGCCCCGGGCCCGATGCGGACGATGAACGTCGTCGAGTCGAGGAACTCCTCGAGGGGTTCGGTGAGAACGGTCTCACCGCTCCACCGGAAGTTCCGGAGCCCGACCGCGGGCGTGATCTCGAACGCCCTCTCGACGGACTCCCTGCTCATCTCCTCGCTGAAGTCGATCCTGATGGGCGTCTTGCGGTCGACGCCGACCTCGCCGTCTTCGGGGAACGTCGAGACGACCTCGGGCGGGGTCGTGTCCTGCGGCCCGCCGGGCGGCGGCGCCACGCGCGCGCAGCCGAACGCCACGAGACAGAGGGTGGCGACGATCAGGGCGTTCCGGACGCTGGCGTCGCCCCGTGCCTTCCCGCGCTCCTTCGCCACCGCTGCTCCGGCGCCCCGCGACTTCCCTGGGAGCACGTCACCCTCCGATCAGATCGACCATGATGGCCTTCTGGGCGTGCAGCCGGTTCTCGGCCTGGTCGAAGACCGCAGATTGCGGGCCGTCCATCACCGAGTCGGTGATCTCGTCGTTCCTGTGTGCCGGGAGGCAGTGCAGGACGATCGCGTCGCCCCTGGCGTGCGAGAGGAGCTCGTCGTTCACCTGGTACGGACGGAACTGCGCCTCCCGCTCCGTCGCCTCCGCCTCCTGTCCCATGCTCGTCCACACGTCGGTGTATATGACGTCCGCCCCGCCGACCACCTCGAGCGGATCCCTCAGGACCCGGATGTTCGCGCCGGCCGCCTTCGCGGCCGCGACGAGGCCCGCGTCCGGCTCGTAGCCGGAGGGCCCGGCGACCCGGAACTCGAACCCGAGGTTGCCGGCCGCGTTGACCCAGGAGTTCGCGACGTTGTTGCCGTCTCCGACGAAGGCCACGACCATTGTCCTCGGGTTCTTGCCTCGCTCGATGCACGTCAGGACGTCGCCCATCACCTGGCACGGGTGCAGGAGGTCCGTGAGTCCGTTGATGACGGGCACGTCCGCCGCGTCGGCGAGCTCCGTGCAGTTCGAGTGGGCGAACGTGCGGATCATGATGCCGTGGACGTACCGCGAGAGGACCTTGCCGATGTCGTAGGTCGATTCCCGCTGCCCCATCTTGATCTCGGCGTCGGTCACGTACATCGGATGGCCGCCGAGTTCGGCGACGCCGACCTCGAAGCTGACGCGCGTCCTGAGCGAGGGCTTGTGGAAGATCAGGGCGACCGTCTTCCCCGCGAGGTCGCTCCTCGCGGACCTTTCGGACTTGAGGCTCCGTGCGAGCTCGAGCAGCTCGAGCATCTTCGCGCCGTCGATGTCGCCGATCGAGATGAAGTCGTTCATACGTCCTCCGTTCAGCGTCCGGTGTCGCGCGGCCGGCCCCGGCCGGCGCTCACGCACGGGGGTGTGACTTGCGGTAGATCTTCTTGAGTCGTTCAGTCGAAACGTGCGTGTAGACCTGCGTGCTCGAGAGGCTCGCGTGGCCGAGCAGCTCCTGAACGGCCCTGAGATCGGCGCCAGCATTGAGCATGTGCGTGGCGAAGGTATGCCTCAGGACGTGAGGCGAGAGCTGCCGCGCTTCGGAGACCTGGCCGAGTCGCTTCGCCACCATCCTCTGAATCGTTCTCGCGGAGAGCGGCGCGCCCCTTCCGTTGGTGAAGAGCGGCTGCCCTCTGCCGCTCGGCGCGTCGGTCCGCGCTCGGAGGTAGCTCCTGATCGCCTTGACGGCCGCCCTGCCGACCGGGACTATCCGCTCCTTCCCGCCCTTGCCCATCACGCGCACGAGCCCGCCCGAGAGGTCGATCCGGTCCTTCGTCAGCCCGGTGAGCTCCGAGAGCCTGATCCCCGTGCTGTAGAGGAGCTCGAGGATCGCGCGGTCCCTCAGTTCGGAAGGCCTCGGGTCCGCCTGGGCCTCGAAGAGGAGGTCGATCTCCTTCATCGTCAGGAACGAGGGAAGCCGCTTCTCCGCCTTCGGGGCCGAGAGCCCCGCCGTCGGGTTGACCGCGAGCTGGCCCTGCACCACGAGGTGTCTGGCGAGCGACTTCACGGCTGCGAGCTTCCTCTGCACCGATCGCCGGGCGTACTTCGCCGCCGACAGCGACGCGACGAACCTCCTCACGGACGTCGCCGTGAAGTGAGCGGACGTCGGTCGCTCGTCCCTCGCGATATCCCGGAGGAAACATTCGAACTGCTCGAGGTCGCGGCGGTAGCCGGCGATCGTGTGTTCGGAGAGGTTGCGTCCTTCGAGATCATCGAGGAAGCGACCGATGAGTGTCGCCATCGGCCTCGGTCGTCCGCCTGCGCTTCCGCCGCGACGGGGATCGCCCGTCCGCCTTCGCCGGCTCGGCCCGGACCGTCCCCCGCCGGAGGAGGCACGCGCCCCACCGGTTCGGCTACGCCTCGTCATCCCCCGCTGCCTCCCTGTCGGCGACCCTCTCGCCGCACTCCAGGCAGACGAGTTCGGTCTCGCCCGACTTCTTCTTCTCGACCATGAAGCCCGCCTGACAGGACGGGCACGTGACCGGCACCGGCTTGTCCCAGATCGCGTAGCCGCAATCGGGATAGGCGCTGCAGCCGAAGAACGTCCTCCCCTTCTTGGAACGGCGCTGGACGAGGATGCCCTTGCAGTTCTCCTGCGGGCACGAGACGCCCGTCGGGAGCGGCGCGGTGCCCTTGCATTCCGGATAGCGTGAGCATCCGAGGAACGGGCCGAACCGGCCGTGCTTCGCGACCATGTCGGCCCCGCACTCGGTGCACTTGACGCCGAACGTCTCGATGGCCTCGTGTTCGAGCGGCTTCGTGAACTTGCAGTCCGGGTACGCGGAGCACGCGAGGAAACGGCCGTTCCTGCCCCACTTCTCGACCATGACCGATCCGCACTTCTCGCAGCGCTCCTCCGTCTCCTTGATGAGCGACTGCTTGAGCTCCGCGATCCTCCCCTCGACGTCGTCGAGTCGGCTTCTGAACGGTCCGTAGAAGTCGCGCACCACCGTGACCCAGTCATCCTCGCCCGACTCCACCTTGTCGAGCTCGGACTCCATCTGGGCGGTGAACTCGACGTTGAAGATGTCGGAGAACCCGTGCTTGAGGAGGTCCCAGACGGTCCGGCCGAGATCGGTCGGAGCAAACTGGCGCTTCTCGATGGCGACGTACTTCCTCTTCTTGAGGGTGTCGACGATCGTGGCGTACGTCGAGGGGCGACCGATCCCGCGAGCCTCGAGCTCCTTGATGAGGGTCGCCTCCGAATACCGCGCCGCCGGCTTCGTGAACCGCTGGTTCGGCGTGATCGACTTGAGCGCCATGACGTCGCCCTCGGAGAGCGGCGGAAGCTCCTTGACGTCCTTCCAGACCGCCGAGTACGCCGCCGTCCACCCCGGGAACCGCACGATCGATCCCGACGCCTTGAACGAATGTCCCTTCGCTTCGATGAACGCGTTCGTGTTCTCGTAGACGGCCTGCTCCATCTGGGTCGCGACGAAGCGCCGCCAGATGAGCTCGTAGAGCCGGTGCTGGTCGGTCGTGAGGTGCGACTTCATGGATTCCGGCGTCCTCGCCACGGAGGTCGGCCTGATCGCCTCGTGGGCGTCCTGGGCTCCCTTCTTCTTGCGGTAGTGGCGCGGCTTCCCCGGAAGGTAGTCCTTGCCGAAGGTCTTGCCGATGTGGTTCCTCGCCTCGTCGACGGCCTCGTTGGCCATGCGCGTCGAGTCGGTCCGCATGTACGTGATGAGCCCGACCTTCTCGCCGTCGGTCGCGAGTCCCTCGTAGAGCTGCTGGGCGATCATCATCGTCCGCTTCGACGTGAAGCGCAGGCGGTTGGCGGCGTCGCGCTGCAGCGTGCTCGTGATGAAGGGCGGGAGCGGATTGACCTTCCGCTCCTTCTTGTCGAGCTTCTCGATCCGGAACTGCTCGCCCTCGAGAGCCGCGACGATCCCCTTGGCCCTCTCGCCCTCGGCGATCTTGGCCTTCTTCCCGTCGATCCTGTCGAGACGGGCCTCGACCTCCTCGCCCTTGTCCGTCGTGAAGACGGCGTCGATCGTCCAGAACTCCTCCGGAACGAAGCTCTCGATCTCACCCTCGCGCTCGCAGATCAGGCGGAGCGCCACCGACTGCACGCGTCCCGCCGAGAGGCCGTAGTAGATCGTCTTCCACAGGACCGGGCTCACCTCGTATCCGACGAGCCGATCGAGGATGCGCCTGGCCTGCTGGGCGTCGACCTTGTTCATGTCGATGTCGCCCGGTCGCTCCATCGCCTCGAGGATCGCGCGCTTCGTGATCTCGTTGAAGACGACCCGCCTGACCTTGTCCTTCGGGAGCTTGAGGCTCTCGACGATGTGCCAGGCGATCGCCTCGCCCTCACGGTCGAAGTCCGAGGCCAGGTAGACCATGTCGGACTTCTTCGCGGCGTCGCGAAGCTCCTTCAGGACCTTCCCCTTGCCGCGGATCGTGGCGTAGGTCGGCTTGAAGTCGTTCTCGACGTCGATGGAGAGGCCCTTCTTCGGAAGGTCCCGCACGTGGCCGACCGAGGCCTTCACGGAGTAGCCCTTGCCGAGGAATTTGTTGATCGTGGAGGCCTTCGCCTTCGACTCAACGATGACGAGTGACTTACCCATTCGAGGCTCCGTCGTCTTGAGCGGCCGCGCGGCCGCTCCTCAGGCGCCGTGGGGGCGCCGGCTCCGCCGCTGTGTCAGCTGCCCGCCGTCAGGCGTTCTTCCCGCAGCACTTCTTGTACTTCTTCCCGCTCCCGCACGGACACGGTTCGTTTCGTCCGACCTTCGCGGCCCTCTCTACCGGCTTGCGCTTGGGCCCTTCTTCCGGCACGCCTTCGTCCCTGCCGCGCCTGCCCCGCCTCCGAGGCGGCGGGCCCGCTCCCGCGGCGCCCCGTCGGCCGCCGCCAGGCCTTCCTCCGCTGCTCGTGCCGTCGCCGAACTCGGGCGGCGTCGTGGCGGAGATCGTGGACTTGGATGCCTGTCTCGCGTCCGGGTGGTGGGCCTGCTCGCTCGTGACCGGCGCCGGCTGCCGCGGAGGGGGCGCATCCGGCGACGCGATCTGCGCCCGGAACAACAGCTGCGCCGATTCCGTCTGGATCGACTCGACCATGTCCATGAAGATGTCGAACGCCTCGGCTTTGTACTCGAGGAGCGGGTTCTTCTGGCCGTAGGCCCGAAGGCCGATCCCCTCCCTCAGGCGGTCGAGCTCGTAGAGGTGGTCGCGCCACTGCTTGTCGATGACCTGGAGGAGGACGAGCCTCTCGAGACGCCGCATGATCTCCGGGCCGAGCTGCTCCTCGCGCCGCGCGTAGGCGACCGCCGCGGCCTTGTTCAGGTTCTCGGAGAGGTCCTCCTGCGTGATGCCCGTGACGTCGGCCTTCGAGAAGTCGACGTCGACCAGGAACGTGCTCCGGAGTCCCTCCCGCAGACCGTCGAGATCCCACTCCTCCTGGATGTCGCCGGTGTCCGTGTGCGAGCGGATCTCGCGTTCGACGATGTCGTGGAAGATCTCGGAGATCTCATTCCGGAGGTCGCTGCCCTCCAGGATGTTGAGCCTCTGCGCGTAGATCACCTCGCGCTGCTGATTCATGACGTCGTCGTACTCGAGCAGGTGCTTACGGATGTCGAAGTTGTGCATCTCGACGCGCTTCTGCGCGCGTTCGATGGCTCGCGTCACCATCGGGTGCGCGATGACCTCGCCCTCCTGGACGCCGAGCGTGGTCATGACCTTGGCGATCCGCTCGGAGCCGAAGAGGCGCATGATGTCGTCCTCGAGCGAGATGAAGAACTGCGAGCCTCCCGGATCGCCCTGCCTCCCGCTTCTTCCCCTGAGCTGGCGGTCGATCCGCCGCGACTCGTGCCGCTCGGTTCCGATGATCCGGAGCCCGCACGGCGTGTCTTCGAGACAATCACGGGTGAGGTCGCGCTCGTTCTCGCAGTTCGCACAGTCCTTGTCCGTGCACTTGAGGCAGCACCTCTCGCACCGGAGGACGCCCTCGCCGAGCTTGATGTCGGTGCCGCGGCCGGCCATGTTCGTCGCGATCGTGACGGCGCCCGCCTGCCCGGCGTTCCGAACGATCTCCGCCTCGCTCTGATGGTGCTTCGCGTTCAGGACGGTGTGCGGGATCTTCTTCGACTTGAGCATCCGGGAGATGATCTCGGAGACCTCGACGGTGACCGTGCCGACGAGGACCGGCTGCTTCCTCTCGTGCAGGCGCTCGATCTCCTCGAGGAGCGCGACGAACTTCTCGCGACGCGTCTTGTAGATGAGATCGTCGTAGTCGATCCGCCGGATCGGCTCGTTCGTCGGCACGACGTGGACGGAGAGCTTGTAGATCTCCTGGAACTCGTTCTCCTCCGTCTCGGCCGTGCCCGTCATTCCGGCGAGCTTGTCGTACATGCGGAAGTAGTTCTGAAGTGTGATCGTCGCGAGCGTCTGCGTCTCCCGCTCGATCTGCACGCCCTCCTTCGCCTCGACGGCCTGGTGGAGGCCGTCGGACCAGCGGCGCCCGGCCATGAGGCGGCCGGTGAACTCGTCGACGATCATCACCTTTCCGTCCTGGACGACGTAGTCGACGTTCTTCTCGAAGAGCGAGTAGGCCCGGAGCAGCGCGGAGACGTTGTGGATGCGCTCGCTCGTCTGGGCGTAGTCGAGGTGGAGCTCGTTCTTGCGCTTCGCCTTCTCGGCCGGCTCGAGCGACTCGTCCGCGTCGACCGCGGCCAGCTGCTCCGAGAGATCCGGAAGGATGAGCATGTCCCGCTCGTCCGGCGAAAGGAGGTCGCGCCCTTTCTCCGTGAGCCCGACGCTCCGTCCCCGCTCCTCCATCGCGTAGAGCAGGTCCTCGTCCAGCTCGGTCAGGACCTTGTCCCGCATGAGCTCGTTCTCGGTCCGCTGCACCTGGGTCT
>JALGWI010000027.1 GCA_025774245.1 bacterium | reverse complement strand
GGGGCACGACGTCGACGTCCGATCCCTGACGGCGGCCATGGTGGTCGTCACGGCGGTGAGCGCGCTCCCGGCGGCGCTCATCCTCGGCCGGGGCGCCTTCCCGACGAGCACGGAGAATCTGTGGACGATCCCGTACACGGCGATCTTCTGCACGGTGATTCCGTTCTTCCTTTGGAGCCACGGACTGAAGTACATCACGGCGACGACGTCCAGTGTCGTCATGCTGACGGAGGTCGTCTTCGCGCTGGCGCTCGCCGCGATGCTCCTGGGCGAGCGGCTCTCGACCGGAGGCCTCGCCGGGAGCGTGCTCATCATGCTGGCGGTGCTCCTCGCCTCGCGTGGCGCGACCGAGGAGATCGCCGCCGGGCCCGACGTCGTGCCGGAGTGAGCCGCGCGTCGGCGGGCGAAAACGACAGAGACCTGCGACCGACAAGATCACGGAGGCACGAATGCAGAACAGAGGACAGCGAACGCACCGGACGGTCGGATGGACGCTCCTCATCGCTCTCCCGCTCCTTCTCGCGGCCACGGTCGCGTGGGGCGAGGAGTCGGCAGATCTCGACTCGCTCGTCGTGCGGGGCGATCGGGAACTCTCGGCGGGGCGAACCGAGGCCGCGGCGGAGCTGTTCGAGCAGGCGCTCGAGATCGAGAAGAAGGACCCGCGCGCCCATCACGGGCTCGCGATCGTCGGTCTCATCCGGGACGACCCCGACTTCGCCGTCAAGCACGGCAAGGAGGCCGTGAAGAGGGACAAGAAGAACTCCCGGTATCACCTGACGCTCGCGAACGGCTACGGGATGAAAGCCCAGCGGGGCGGCCTGAGCGCGATGTTCAATGGGGGCAAGTACAAGCAGGAGTGCAAACTCGCGATCAAGTACGATCCGAACAACGTCGAGGCGCACATGGGGCTCCTCTACTTCTACGTGCGAGCCCCCGGGATCGCGGGCGGGGGGATGGACAAGGCCGAGGAGACCGCGGCCGTCATCGCGGCGATCGATCCCTACCAGGGCCACATGGCGCGCGCCATCATCGCCGAGGCGGAGGAGGACCACGACGCCGAGGAGGCGGCCTATCTGGCCGCGGCGGCGCTCGACACGACAAGGTGGGAGCCCTGGTCGAGGCTCGGGGGTTTCTATCTGGAGCGGGAGAGGAACGACGACGCCGTCCGGGTCTACGAGCACATCAGGACGCTCGAGCCGGACAGCGTCCTCGTGGAATACGGGCTCGCGAAGTCGCACCTCTTTGCCGGCGATCTCGAGGCCGCGGAGCGGGGCTTCAAGGTGTACATCGCCTCGGACGAGCGGCCGGACTTTCCCGACGAGGCCTCGGCGCGCTGGCGCCTGGGCCAGGTCTACGAGAAGGGCGGGCGCCTCGACGAGGCGAAGGCCGAGTGGGAGACCGCGCTCTCGCTCGATCCCGACCACGAGGAGGCAACCGAGTCCCTGCAGGCGCTCGAGGAAGAGCATCCCGATCTCCGCTAGGAGCGTGCCATGAGCGACAAGACCTGTCTCGGGAAGGACGCGTACGGCGGTGTCGACGGTGACGCGTACGATCCGTACGTCCACCACGAACGGTCGATCCCGGAGTTCACGATCCGCGCCATCATCACGGGGATCCTCGTGGGCATCGTCTTCGGTGCCGCGAACGCGTACATCGGACTCAAGGTCGGCATGACGGTCTCGGCGTCGATCCCCGCCGCCGTCATCGCCATCGCGCTCGCGCGCTACTGGAAGGCGTCGGTCCTCGAGAACAACATGGTCCAGACGGTCGGCTCGGCGGGGGAATCGCTCGCCGCGGGGATCATCTTCACGATTCCCGCCCTGATCGTCCTGGGCTTCATCCCCGAGCTCTCGAAAATCTTCATCCTGGCCGTCATCGGCGGCCTCCTGGGCGTCCTCTTCATGATCCCGCTCAGGAGGCACCTCATCGTCCGCGAGCACGGGAAGCTCCCTTACCCGGAAGGCACCGCCTGCGCTGAGGTGCTCATCGCGGGCGACCGGGGTGGCACGCTCGTCAAACGGGTCATGATGGGCGTCGGGGTGGCCGCGGTCTACAAGTTCCTCATGGAGGGGATGGGCCTCTGGCCCTACAAGCCCGGCTGGAACCTGAGGGGTATCGAGGGCGCCCGGATCGGCGCCGAGGTGACGCCCTCGCTCCTGGGCGTCGGGTACGTCGTCGGTCCGAGGATCGCCGGCATCATGCTCTCGGGCGGCGCGATCGCGTGGCTCGTCATCATCCCGATCATCAAGATGATGGGCAACGGGCTCGCCGAGCCGCTCTATCCGGCGATGACGATGATCAGCGAGATGGACCCGATCGACATCTGGGACAACTACATCCGGTACATCGGCGCCGGGGCCGTCGTCTTCGGCGGGATCGTGACGCTCGTCCGGGCCGTGCCGACCATGGTCCGGTCGTTCAGGATGGGCATGAAGGGCCTCGCCAAAGACGGCGAGGAGGGGACCGAACCGGTGAAGCGCACGTCCCGCGATCTGCCCCTGAAGTACGTCATGTGGGGCGCCGTCGCCCTGGGGATCCTGACGTGGCTGGTTCCCCAGATCCCCGTGAACATCGTCGGGGCCCTCCTTATAATCATCTTCAGCTTCTTCTTCGTGACCGTCTCGGCGAGCATCGTCGGGCTCATCGGAAGCTCCTCGAACCCGGCGTCCGGCATGACCATCGCGACACTTCTCGCGACGAGCCTCATCTTCCTGGGGTTCGGCTGGACGGGCACGGCCGGCATCATCGGCGCGATCTCGGTCGGCGCCGTCGTCTGCATCGCCATCTGTATCGCGGGCGACACGTCGCAGGATCTCAAGACCGGCTTCCTCGTCGGCGCCACGCCTCGCCGGCAGCAGATCGGTGAGATGATCGGTGTCCTCTCCTCCGCCCTCGTCATCGGGTGGGTCGTCTTCTTCCTCCACAGGGTGTACGGGATCGGTTCGGACCGCCTTCCGGCTCCGCAGGCGGTTCTCATGTCGATGGTCGTCAAGGGCGTCCTCACGCTCTCGCTTCCGTGGACCCTCGTGTTCATCGGCGTCTTCCTCGCGGCGTGCGTCGAGCTCCTCGGCGTGCCGTCGCTCCCGTTCGCGGTCGGGCTCTACCTCCCGGTCAGACTCTCGGTGCCGGTCTTCGCCGGCGGCCTCGTGAGGCTCGCGACCGAGCGCACGCGGGGCGAGGGGCTCCGGCACGAACGGAGGGAGCGCGGCGTCCTCATGAGTTCGGGGCTCATTGCGGGTGGGGCGATCGTCGGTCTCCTCGTCGCCTTCCTCGAGAACGCGCAGATCCAGCGCGACCATCTCCTGGCCGATGGCCAGCCCGTGAGGGGAGTCACGCGCGTGATGGCGGCCTTCTTCGAGCGGGTCCACATAGGGTCCGGCTGGGCCGGGGGACACGAGGGGCTCGTGGCCGTCCTCGTCTTCCTCGGTCTCATCGCGGCTCTCGTGGTCGCCATCGGGCTGCGCCGGAATGGCGAGGATCGGTAGGGTTGGCCCGAAGGCTGAGTCGGTGGAGGACCCCGAAGGTGCTCGCAGCTCGCGTGGATCGCGCAGCCCGCACGCCCCGCGCCGCCCCGCGCGAGCTGCCCCGAGTGGTCCCGGATGCCCCGGAAGGTGCTGCAGCCGGGCGTATGTCGCCCGCATCTCCCTAATCTGAGCGGATTATCAGTATTATTGAGGAAAAGCGCTTGACGCAGGGGGGCCTCCCGCCTTAGGTTTGTGGTGCGGTGCACAAAACCCACGAAGCTTTTGGTGAACAGGAGTCACGGCAAGACACATCGTGAAGCACGCGAACCGCTGGCTCTACGACGTCGAGCAGAGGAGGGTGATCACCCTCGTCGAACTCTCGAACCTCGTGGCTGCCGGTGTGAACGTCTCCGTCGAGCTCAAGGAGACCGGCGAGGACATCACGGCGGTGACGCTGCTCCAGTCGGTGCTCGAGCGGGTGAAGCTCGCCCGGAAGGAGCGCCTGGGCTCGCTCGCTGCCGAGCGTCTCGAGGGCGCCGTGAGACGGGCGATCGATTCCCTGACCCGGCACGGCGCGGACGAGCACGAGAGGGACCTGGAGGAGTCGGGAGCAGGCCTGGCGGCGACTGATGCCGCGGGGGTCGGAGTCGCCGTCGGCGACTGAGGTGGTTCCGGCGGCCGACGCGGGTGGGGTCCGGTAGACGCGCCGCAGCTCTCGGGCGCGGAGAGAACGAGGATATGAGCGAAGAGAGAGACGGCATTCTCCATATCGAGGCGGGCGAGGTCCGGAAGGGCCTCCTCGGCCTCTTCCGCGAGAAGGACTTCTCGCTCCTGTGGTCCAGCACGCTGGCCTCCCAGCTCGGGGACCATCTCAATCTGATGGCCCTGACGGCGCTCATCTTCTCGATGGGCGGTGGGGAGATCAAGGGGCTCGAGTTCTCGAAGATCCTCCTTCTCGCGAGCGCGCCGGTTCTCATCTTCGGGCCGATCTCGGGCGTCTACGCCGACAGGCACAACCGGAAGACGATGATGATCGTCTCCGATATCCTGCGCGCGGTGCTCGTCGCCGCGATCCCGCTGGCGGCCGGGTCGATGCCGCTCGTCTACGTCATCGTCTTCCTCATGTTCTCGATCAACCGCTTCTACCTCTCGGCGAAGTCGGCCGCCATCCCCCAGATCGTCGACAAGAGTCAGCTCATGTCGGCGAACTCGCTTCTCAACGTCGCGATGATGGTGACCATCGTCATCGGACCCTTCGGCGGCGGCCTCCTGGTCGACAGGTTCGGGTACACCGTCGGCTTCCTGGCCGACTCCGGCACCTACGTCATCTCGGCGGTCCTCGCGGCCTTCCTCGTGCTCCGGAGCGTAACGAACATCGAGGCCGCCCGCGCCGAGACGCGCGCCGCGCGCCGACGGGTGCTCGGGGACACGGCCAAACACGCGCTCCACGTGCACAGCGCCGCCGAGCTTGCGGAGGACGCGGCGAGGCTGCGCCGGGAGATCGCGGCGCCGATCGGGGAGGAGGTCGAGGTCATCGGCTCGGCCTACCATCGCCTCATCGCCGACCTCAAGGACGGCATCGCGAAGATGCGGGGCGACAGGATCGTGATCTTCTCGGTCACCTCCTCCGCGGCGGTCATGCTCATCGCGGGCTTCGTGCTCGTGAGCTGCCCGGTCCTCGTCCGCAACGAGTTCGAGGTCGGCACCGCGCAGCTCGGCACGCTCTTCTCGGTCGGCGGCGTCGGTATGCTGGTCGGATCGCTCGTGGTCGGCAGGTTCTTCCAGACGACACCGCGCCGGCCGATCGTCGGGGTGAGCTTCCTCCTCGCCGGAGGCGCCATCCTCGCGATGTCGCTCGCCGGATCGATTCCGGTCATGGCCGCCTGGATCTTCGTCCTCGGTCTCTTCGTCGCCCCGACGATGGTCACGTGCGACGTGATCCTGCAGGAGTCGATGCCGGGCGAGGCCGTCGGGAAGGCGTTCGGTTTCAGGGACATGGTGGCGAAGGCCGCCTTCGGCGTCGCGGGGATCCTCGCCGGGATCGTCGCGGACGTCTTCGGACCGCGGCAGCTTCTCATGGTCGTGGCCGCCGCGTGCGTGGCGTACGCCGGCCTCGCGTTCGTCATCTTCCGCGACACCTCCAAGCTCAACCTCCTGAACGCCTACCCGCTGATGAGGTTGGGCTCGGCGCTCTCGGGCGGCCTCCCGAGGAGACTCTCGTACTGGATCGCCGCCAGGCTCTCGGACGTCGCGTACGTCCTCCTCAAGGAGAAGCGGAGGTGGGCGCGCGAGAACGTGGCGCGCGTCATCAGGAAATCGCCCGACAGCCGCGAGGCGCGGGCGCTCGCGCGGCGGATGTTCCGGAGCTACGCCTACTACTGGGCCGACTTCTTCGCCATGAACGGCCGGCGCGCCGAGCGCGTGAAGGACGTCGTGAGGTTCGAGGGCATCGAGCACATCCGGAAGGCGCTCGAACGGGGCAGGGGCGCAATCATCGTGACCGCGCACATCGGGAGCTGGGACATCGCCGGCGCGGCCCTCGCGGCGACGGACGGCATGCCGACGCTCTCCGCCATCGTGGAGCCGGTGACGACGAAGAGCTCCAACTCCGCGGTGACGTCGATGCGCGAGAGTCGCGGGATCAAGGTCATCCCGATGGGGAGGACGCTCGGCGTCGGCCGCGCGCTCCGCAGGAACGAGATCGTCTTCGTCGTCGGCGAGAGGCTCATCGACGGAACGGGCGTGCCGATCGAGTTTTTCGGAGAGGAGACCAGCTTTCCCCGGGGAGCGGCGTACTGGTCGCTCAAGCTCGGCGCCCCGATCGTGCCGGGCTTCTGCATCCGTCAGCCCGACGGGACCTACGTCGGATACGTGGAATCCCCGATCGAGCCGGTGCCGTCCGACGACGCCGAGGCCGACGTCCGGAGCCACACGCAGAGGGTCGCGCGCGTGATCGAGGAGTACATCGGCCGCTATCCCGAGCAGTGGTGCATGCTTCAGCCGATATGGGGGAAGAGCCCGTGAAGATCGGCATCGTGACAACGACGTTCCATCCCTATCCGGGCGGCGTGACCGAACACGTCGACTGCACGTACCGCGTTCTCAAGGAGCGCGGGCACGACGTGCGCATCGTGACGACGTCGTACGGCCGAGGGACGTCCGACGTCGAGGACGACGTCATCCGGATCGGGCGCGCGGTCCAGATCCCGACGAACGGTTCGATCTGCCCGGTCGCGCTCGGATTGAGGTTGCCGGCGAGGGTGCGCGAGATCCTCGCGCGCGAGCGCTTCGACGTCCTGCACATCCACGAGCCGTTCATGCCGCACCTCTGCCTCACGGCGCTCGGCGAGGCCCGCGGACCCGTCGTGGGGACGTTCCACGCGAACCACGAGTCCGCGCTGACGTACGGCGCGTCGAAGCTCCTGCTGAAGCGGTACGCCGGGAAGGTCACCAGGCGGATCGCCGTCTCCGAGGCCGCGCGGGAGACGGTGGCGAGGCACTTCCCGGGCGAGTACACGATCATCCCGAACGGGGTGGACGTCGAGCGTTTCTCGAGGGCCCGCCCCTTCCCTGAGTTCGCGGACGGCCGGATCTCGCTCCTCTACGTCGGAAGGATGGAGCCCAGGAAGGGACCGAAGTGGCTCTTCAAGGCGCTCCCCAGGATCTTCGAAGAGGTGCCGGAGTGTCACATGACCGTGGTGGGCAGCGGCCCCTTGACGCGGTACTACCGGTCGTTCATTCCTCGTTCGATCCGCGACCGCGTCGACTTCCGCGGGTACGTGTCAGGATCGACGCTGGCCCGCCTCTACTCGAGCGCCGACATCTACTGCTCGCCGGCGACGGGAGGGGAGAGCTTCGGGATCGTGCTCCTCGAAGCGATGGCGGCGCGCGCGGCCATCGTCGCGTCGAGCATCCCGGGCTACGAGGCCGTCCTGGACGACGGAACGACGGGGCTTCTCGCTCGCCCGACCTCCCCGGCGTCTATCGCTGCGGCCGTGATTCGACTCGCGCGCGACGAGGAGTTGAGGCGCCGCCTCGTCGAGAACGCGAGCCACGAGGTTACGCGGTACGCGTGGGACCGGGTGACCGCCGAGATCCTCGAGGTGTATGAGGCGGCGATAGACGAGCACCACGGACGGACCGGCCCCGCCCGGGACAGAGCGGCGACGGGAGAGGGAGCGACGGAGCGGAACGAGTCGGCGGAGGGGGGGAGCGCCGTCTCTGGGAAGATCCTGGTCCGGTAGGAGCCGACCGGCCCGCGTGTCGCCGCGCGCCCTCGGGCCCGGAGGCGCTCGTTACCGATATGAAGGACGAGATCGACACGTACGCCGGATCGTACAGGGCGATCGCGGACGAAGGGAGTACGAGGAGAAGAGCGCTCGCAGGGTGAGGTCTGAGCGCTACGTCTGATGTCACATGTGGCCTTCACTGGGTAAGCCCGAAAGGGCATGCTGCACCGAGAGCGGGTGGGGCCGGAAGGGTTGTCGAGACCCGGGAGGAGGGATCATGCTCGACAAGGCAGAACTCGGAAGAAGGGTGAAGCTCGAGCGTCTGTCCAAGGGGATGACGCTCAAACAGGTTGCCGATGCCTCTCACATGTCGCCGACACACATCTCGGAGATCGAGCGCGGAAGGACGTCGCCGACCGTGGGGGCGCTCCTGAGGATCGCGCACGCACTCGGCAAGTCAGCGACCTACTTCGTCGAAGAAGATGAGCTCCCGAGCATCTCCGTCGTCCGGCGGCACGAGCGCACGCGGCACTCGATCAACAGCGGCGAGGTGAGCGTCGCCGACATCGATTTCCTGACCACGGGGATCCCGGCCGGCAGGTTGCGTGTCGTCGAGCTCAGGACGCTCAAGGCGGATGCGATCGAGGGCAAGCTGCACGAGGGCGAGGAGATCGTGCTCGTCACGTCCGGCCGCGTCAAGGTCGTCGTCGGAGACGCGAACTACGAACTCGGCGAGGGAGACTGCGTGCAGTTCAAGGCGAACCTCCCGCACCGTTTCGAGAGGCTGGGCGACGAGGAGCCGCGGTTCCTCTGGATCACCGCGTCCGACGGGCTCCTGTCCCCGTAGAAGGGGCGGTGAGCCGAGGCGAGGTCGTGGTCGAAGATCGCACAGTCC
The DNA here is from genome assembly GCA_025774245.1 of bacterium. Taxonomy (GTDB): domain Bacteria; phylum Joyebacterota; class Joyebacteria; order Joyebacterales; family Joyebacteraceae; genus JALGVN01. The sequence continues at coordinate 22,911 of JALGWI010000027.1, read as the reverse complement.
GGCACGGACTCCGTCCGTCCTGCGAAAGGGGCACTTGCTTGGTACCCTCACGTCGTGCTGCGTCCGGGTGGGCCGCGAGTTCCGTGCTCGTGTTGCTCCTCGGCTGCCCGGTGCTGCTCGTGCCCGTCGCAGCGGCTGCGGCGCCCGACCTCTCGTCGCTCGGGCTGTCGCTCGAGGCCGAGCAGACCCTCACCGTGAGCGGCTTCGTGGTCGTTCCGGGCGAGGCCGCCGACTTCCCGGAGGCCTACGCCGGGATCACCGAACGCGGGGTGCCCTCGTTCATCACGACGGACAGCGCGCTCTACGTGACGGACCTTTTCCTCGACCGAGTGCTCCTGACGATCGTCGACGAGACCCTCTACGAGCGCCTCGAGACGCTCTCGCGCGAACTCGTCAGGGTCTCCACCGATCAGTACCTCCTCGCGTCCGACTCCGCCGTCAAGGAGGCCGCCCGGCGGAACATCGCGTACTACGGCGTGGGTCTGAGTCTGCTCGATCCAGACTACTACCCCGCCGACTTCGCGATCAGCCTCGTGACGAGGGAGCTTTCGTTCATCGAGGACGCGCGGCGTAAGGCGCCCTCGCCGATCATGGGAGACGCTCCGCTCGACGGCATCGCGGGGCCGGGCGAGGACTACACCTACTACGTTCCGCGGGCGCACTTCGAGGGCAGCGAGCGACTGGGCCGTTTCTACCGGGCGTTCACGTGGTACAGCCGCATGGCCTTCGTCCTTCCGGAGGGCCGCGTCCAGGATATGACCGCGACGATCCAGGCGCTCCTGACGGTGATGGCGCTCGAGAGCGAGGCCGGGGACTGGCTCGAGCTCTGGTATCGCATCGATGATCCGATGAGCTTCTACACGGGCGGCGCCGGCGACCCGACGCCCGTCGACTACATGGCCACGGCGGACGAGATCTACGGGACCGGCTTCTCGCTCGACGACCTCTCGGACCCGGATCTCCTCCTGGAGTTCATTGCTGCCGTCGGCGAGTACGCTCCGGCGCACTTCGAGACGCACCAGCTCAGGGGGATGAGGTTCCTGAGCCCCTCCGAGTTCCCCGACCGCAGCTGGTTCGTCCGCCTCCCCGGCAGAAACGACGTGGCGCACCGATCCGCGCTGGACATGATGGCGCTCGTCGGCTCGCGCGCCGCGAGGACCGTCCTGGAAGAGAGGGACCGGTTCGACGACAGCAGCTTCCACCGGAACTTCTGGGAGATCGAGCGCTCGTTCGAGACGCTGACCTACGGAGACTGGACCGAGGACCTCTACTGGAGCTGGCTCTACGCGATCACGGCCCTGATCAAAGGCTCTCCGAAGAGCGCTCCCTCGTTCATGGACGCTTCCCAGTGGGACACGCGGGCGCTCTCGACCGGAGCCGCGGCGTGGGCGATCCAGCGCCTCCCCGCGGGGCGCGCAAGGGGCACCGGGACCTACGCCCCTCCGATTCCCGTCAGCGAGACCATGCCGCCGTACGTCGAACCGTACCCCGACTTCTACATGCGTCTGAGGGAACTCCTGGAGAACCTGCGGGATCGCCTGTGGGAACACTACCTCCTCGACGACGCCCGGTACGCGGAGTTCAACGAGTACTGCATCTTCCTCACGTCGCTCGAGCGTATCTCGCGCCAGGCGCTCGAGACCGAGGACCTCGGCGGGGCCGGCAGGGGCCTGGGGAACCACGCGGCGACCCTCGCGCAGCTCTCGGCCCGGACCGTGGGCGACGCGGCCGGAGCCGAGGCGTCGGCGTCACCCTCGATGGCTTTCGCCGGGATCGCCTACAGGGACTTCAGCACCGGGACGGTGCTCGAGGTGGGGATCGGCAAGCCGGATCTCATCTACGTAATCGTGCAGGAGGCGGCCGGGCCAAAGGTCTACGGCGGCGCGGTCTTCTCCTTCTACGAGAACGAGTGGGCCGACGGGTCGGGTCTCCTCTTCCGCCAGTGGCCTCAGCTCATCGAGGACGACAGCGTCGCGAGGCCGCGCTGGGTCCGGGCATACATGTCGGAGTAGGTCCCGGGAGATTCCTCATCGCCCGGCGAATCACCTGCCCGCCCATCTGCGGGCAGGGCCTCCTTCCTTCTCCCTATTCGTGTCGGAACGTCAGGACGGCGGCGACCGTGAAGGCCGCGGCGAAGCCTGCGAGCACCAGCGCCTGGGGCGCGACGCCGGCGAGCGTGTACCCGCGGCTGATGAGGTTGTGCATGGCATCCATGGCCCAGCCGGTCGGGATCATGTGCCCGACCCGCTGGTAGGCGCGAGGCGTGATCTCGAGCGGCCACCACAGCCCCCCGAGCGCGCACATCGTGAGGGCGAGGACGAGGGACAGACTCTCCGCCTGACGCGAGGTCCGCGCCACCGACCCGATGAGCACCGAGAGGCCGGCGACCGCCGCGACGTAGGTGACGGTCACGGCGAGGAGGCCGACCGGCGAGTCGCCCCAGTCGACGCGGAAGACGAGCGCCCCGAATCCGATCAGGAACCAGATCTGAATCATGCCGACGACGAACCTCCAGCCGAGGTTCGCCACGATGATCGTCGACCTCCGGACCGGCGTCGTGAAGAGCCGCATGAGCGTCCTCTCGCGGCGCTCGGTCACGAGGAAGACCGAGGCCATGAGGCCGTTCAGGAGGACGTACATGAGAGCCATGGCGGGGGATGAGTGGCTGAACCCCATCGCCGGAGCGTCTTCCTCCGGCCCGCGTCCGAGCGTCTCGACTCGGACCGTCAGGGGCGGCGTCTCACTGGCCTCTTCAACGAACCGGTCCGCGCGGGCGGTGAGCTCCGGGGCCCTCTCCTCCGGGACCGCGCCCCAGAGGTGCTCGTAGCCCTCGAGGACACCCGCCCCCGCCAGCGCGCTTACGTTGAGCCTCGACACGATCTTCTCGACCGCCTGGCGCGTGACGAGCGGGTTCATACGCTCCGGGTTCCTGTGGAACGTGAGCGCCGCGCCCTCGCCGGCCTCGAGCAGCGCCGAGAAGTCCGCCGGGATCACGAGCGCGGCGGAGCGGTCTCCGTCCTCGACGAGCGCCTCCGCCTCCGCCCCGGCATCCGGGCCCTCCACTACGAGCAGGTCGATCTCGTCAGCCTCCTCGATCGCCTCGAGGAGCGCCGCCCCGTGTTCCCCCTCGTCGAGGTTCGCGACGGTGAGCGCGTACCGCGGCGGCTCCCCGCTCCCGCCCCCCCCGTCACGGATCATGATCCCCAGGACGAACGTGAAGACGAGTGGCATCGCCAGGAGCCAGAAGAACGCGCTCCTGTCCGAACGGAGGACCCTGAGATTGTGGGCGATGATGTAGAGGACCTTCTTCATCGGTCGACCCCTCATCTCCGGGAGAGAAGACGCACGGAGAGCGCGAAGAAGACGATCGACATGGCACCCACGATCGCGATCTCCTGCGCGATGCCTGCGAGCCCCGCGTCGAGGAAGACGAGCTTCTTGAATCCGCTGTGCGCCCAGTAGTTGAACGTGAAGCGGGCGATGTTCTGGAAGGCTGCCGGCGCCTGCTCGACCGGCCACATGCTCCCGCCGAGGAGCGACATCACGAGGATGACGGCGGTCCCCACGTTGTCGACTTGGCTTCCCGTGCGCGCGATCGACGCGATCAGGACCGCGAGCGACGACGCCCCGGCGGCGGTGACGAGCGCCATGACGACGACCGCGCCCGGGTGGCTGCCCCACCGGATGCCGAAGACGATCGAGCCGAGGAGGATCAGGATGAGCATCTGGACGGCGGCGAGGAGGTAGCTTCCCGTGAGCTTCCCGCCGATGAAGGTCGCCCGTGAGACGGGGGCCGTCATGAGGCGGTCGTAGGTCCCCGACTCGCGCTCCTCGTGGATCGACTTCGCGCTCCCCAGCATCGTGAAGAGGAGGAAAAGCACCGCGAACGACGGAGCGAAGTAGGCGTGGACGTTCACGTCCTCAACCTCGGTGTCGGCCGCCTGGATCCCGATCGCCGGTTCCCGGTAGCGATCGTACATCCACCGGAGCATCCACCCGGTGAGCTGCCACCTCTCACCGTCCGTGAGGGGCCGTTCCTCCTCGAGCGTCTCGAAGATGGCGCGCCCGACGATCCCGCCCGCGGACGCGTAGGTGACGAACCGCTCGACGACCGACTGAACGATCCCGGCCTTGATGTCGCTCGCCGGGTCCCTGAGCACGACGACTTCCGCCGGCGTGCCCTCGAGAATCGCCTCGCGGAGCCCTTCCGGCACGAGGATCGCGGCGGACTTCTCTCCCTCCGACACCGCCCGCGTCGCCTCCTCGCGGGTGGCGACCTCGACATCGAAGATCTCGATCTGCGAGAGGAAGTTGGCCGCGGCGCCCGTCAGGAAGTCACCCGCCGGGAACCCGTCCTCCTCGGGACTCACGAGGAGGAACTCGACCGCCGAGATCCCCGCGTCGCCGCCGAAGGCGAACCCGATGACCGCCGTCAGCCCGACGGGGAGGAGGAGCATCAGGATCAGGGTGTTCCTGTCCCTGAGGCGGATCCGGAGATCCTTGAGCGCGATGCGGAGGGCCTTCATGTCTTCTTCCCGACGGGCTCGCCCTCGGCGGGGCTCCCGTCCCTGTCCCTGAGCGACTTCCCCGTGAGGTGGAGGAAGACGCTCTCGAGGTTGGGAACCGTCACGTCGACGGAGTGGACCGCCGCTCCGCTCGACGTCAGCTTCTCGACGAGGGCGGGGAGGAGATTCGGACCCGCGATGACGTTGATCGTGAGCTCACTCTCGACGAGGGCGGCGTCGGCGACGGCGTCGAGCGACCTGAGCCAGCCGACGATCGACTCGTCCATCCCGTCGGCGCTGACGGCGATCACGCCCGTCGCCCCGATCGTGGCCGTCAGTTCCTCTTTCGTGCCGATCGCGAGCATCTTCCCCTCGTCCATGATGCCGATGCGGTTGCAGAGGAACTCGGCCTCCTCGAGGTAGTGCGTGGTGTAGAGGACGGTCAGCCCGTGGTCGTTCAGCTCCACGACGAGCTCGAGGATGCTCCTCCGCGTCTGGGGATCGATCCCCACGGTCGGCTCGTCGAGGAACAGGACGCTGGGACGGTGCAGGAGGCCGGCGGCGATGTTGACGCGCCGCTTCATGCCGCCCGAGAAGGTGTCGATCCTGCTGTCGGCGCGGTCGGAGAGCTCCACGGTCTCGAGGATCTCCTCGATGCGCTGCTTGAGGGCGTGGTCGGGAACGCCGTACATCCTTCCCCAGAAGACGAGGTTGTCGCGCGCCGAGAGCGTGGGGTAGAGCGCGATCTCCTGGGGAACGACGCCGATCTTCGACCTGACGCCGAGCGAGTCCTTCGTTACGTCGATGCCGCAGATCCTGGCCGAGCCGGCCGTCGGCGTGACGAGGCAGGAGAGGATGCCGATCGTCGTCGTCTTGCCGGCTCCGTTCGGCCCGAGGAGTCCGAAGATCTCCCCCTCGGGCACCTCGAAGCTCACGGAGTCGACGGCGACGATCTCGCCGTATCGCTTGGTGAGTCTCTCTGCGTCGATGATGGCGTCGCCACGCATGGGGAACCTCCCGGAGGTTGGTCGGGCCGGCGGCACGGTCGCGGTCGGCGGGGCGTCAGACGACGGAGCGGTCCTGGGTGATGCTGCCGCCCGCGAAGCGTCTCGCGTTCAGACGGTCGATGTCGAGGTCGGGCTCCTCGCCCACGATCGTCTTGGCGAGCAGCATCGCCACCTTCGGTGCGATCATGAACCCGTGGCCCGAGAAGCCGCTCGCCTGGAAGAACCCCGGCAGCTCGTCGAGCTCGCCGAGGATCGGTTGGGCGTCGGGCGTCATGTCGTAGAGCCCGGCCCACTGCCTGACGATCTTGACCGTCGCGAGGCGCGGCATCAGGCGCTCGAGCTTCCACGACATCGTGGTGAGGAAGTCGAGGCTCGACGTCTCGTTGAAGCCGGCGGGCTCGTCGGGGCTTCCGAAACCGCCGATGACGGCGCCGTGCTTCACCTGGCGGAAGTAGATGCCGAAGCTGAACGAGATGATCATCGGGTGGAAGAACCGTTCGAGCGGTTCGGTCACGAGGATCTCGCGGCGGTACGGTGTGACCGGGATCTCCACTCCGGCACTCCGTGCGAGGAGCACCGAGTGGCTGCCCGCCGCGTTGACGACCACCGGGGCCTCGATCGTCCCCCTCGAGGTTTCGACGCCCGAGATCCTGCCCCGATCCGTGAGCACCCGCGTGACGGGAGTGAAGAGCTCGATCGTGACCCCGAGCCGCCTCGCCGCGTCGGCGTAGGCCTGGGTCGTGAGGAAAGGATTGGCGCTGGCGTCGTCCGCGCAGTAGGTGGCCATGCGGACGCCCTCGGTGTTGAGCTCGGGAACCACGCGCTCGTTGATCTCGCCGGGGGTCAGCTTCTCCACGGCGAGACCGAGGCCGCGCTGGAGCGCGACGTTCTTCTCGAACTGCTCGACGTCCTCGTCGGTGTACGCGAGAACGAGATACCCGCCCTGCAGGAACTCGATGTCGCGCCCGAGCTCTTCCTCGAGGCCGGCGAACGCGCGCACGCTCTCGATGGCGAGCTTCGTGTTGGCCTCCGTGCTCCACTGCTGCCTGATGCCGCCGCCGCAGCGACCGGTGGCGCCGCTCGCGAGGTAGCTCGACTCGAGGATCACGCAGTCCGTGAGGCCCCTCTTCGCGAGGTAGTACGCGATGGCCGTCCCGATGACCCCGCCGCCTATGATCACGCAATCGGCGCTAGTCTTCATGGTCCCCGCCTGCCTCGGTGCCGTTCCTTCCGCGCGCCAGGACGCCGATCTCGACCGGCCTCGTGGGCGGCCTCACCCTCGGTTGCTCGATCTCGGCGACGGGCGTCCCCGTCTCCTGTGCGATGATGCGCGCGATGATGCGGGAGCACGTCCGGCCCTGGCACGGCCCCATCCCGCAGCGGAGGATCCGCTTGATCTCCTCCGTCGTCGTGAGCCCGTCCCTGACGGCGCGCACGATCTCGTCGTACGTCACGTCCTCGCACCTGCAGATGATGACGTCGTCGTTCACTCCGGACGGTCCTTCCTTCTGGCGTGCCTCGCGTCCATCGCCCGGCCGGGAGGCAGGGCGATCGTCACGATCGGGGTTCTGTCGAGCGCCCTGGCCGAGAGCACGCGCACGACCTCGGCGTCGCCGATCTCGTTCCCCTCACGGTCGAACGCCGTCACGGCCTCGCCGACCTCGGGGAGCGGGATGAACTCGTACGGAAGAGAGACGAGCGGTAGGTTACGGTCGCTCGCGTCGATCACGAAGATCGCGAGTCCCGGGCAGGCGCTGATGCAGACGCCGCAGCCGTCGCACGTGTCGAAATCGACGATCGGCGTGTCGTTGATGTCGCCCTCGATCGTGATGGCGCCCTTCGGGCACGCGGCCACGCAGGGATTGCACGGGATGTTCTCGACGCACTCGACGATCACGACAGGCCCGGCCGCGATGCGTTCGTCCGAGGGGGCGACGCCCGCGAGCTCGGCCGGTCGAAGGACACCGTCACGCCTGTGGTCCACTCTCTGCCCCTTCCCGTGACCCTACGAGCTCCCGCATCTTCTCCTTGCCGACGCGCGCAGCCCGGCCGAACGGTCCGGCCCTCAGGTCCCGAAGCCCCGCTACCGCCTGCTCTCTGAGCTTCGCCACACGGTCCGGATCGAGCCCCGGAACGAGCCTCGCAGCGGCTGCGACCCCGGCGAGCCGACCTTCGAGCATCGCGGTCGACGCCTCCTCGATGCCCGAGGCGTCGCCGGCGATGAAGACGCCGGGGAGCGTCGTCTCGAGGTCGGCGCCGTGTCGCACGACGCGTCCCCCGAGCTCGGGGACGTAGGCTTCTTCGCAGCCGGCCATCGAGGCGAGCTCGCAGTTCGGCGTGAGGCCGACCGCGAGACAGATCGTGTCGACGTGGAGCGTCTCCTCCGTCCCGGCGACCGGCTTCCAGTCTTCGTCGACCCGGGCGATCGTCGCGCTCTCGACCCTGTCGGCGCCGTCGGCCCGGAGGATCGTGTGCGACGTCAGGATCGGGATGCCCAGACGCCGAATCTTCGCGGCGTGCACGTGGTAGCCCCCGACCTCGGGCAGCGCGTCGATCACGGCGGCCACGCGGACGCCCGCCTGCACGAGCTGGTAGCTCACGATGAGGCCGATGTTGCCTGCCCCGACCATGAGGACGGAATCGCCCGGCGCCACGCCGTCGACGTTCATGAGCGTCTGGACGGCGCCCGCGCCGTAGACGCCGGGGAGGTCGCAGTTGTCGAACGCGAGGACGTTTTCGGAGGCGCCGGTGGCCAGGACGACCGCGTCCGCCCGGAGGCGGTGATGCCGGCCCTTCCTTAGTAAGGAGAGCGTCTTCGCGGGTGTCCCGTCCCCGTACAGCCCGAGGGCGGTCGTTCCGGTCAGGAGCCTCGCGGGGCACGACTCGAGCTCGCGACAGAGCTCGGTGCCGATGTCGATCCCGCGCACGCGCGCGTAGTGGTCGAGCGAGCCGAAGAACATGTGGGTCTGTTTGATGAGCTGGCCGCCGGGAACATCGTTCTCGTCGATCACGATCGACTCGATCCCCAGACGTCCGGCGTAGATGGCCGCCGAGAGGCCGGCGGGCCCTGCGCCGACGATCGCGAGAGGGACGCTGCCGAGATCCGCCGGCGTATCCGCAGGCTCCGCGTCCGCGGTGTCCCACCCGGGCACGGCGGCGCCCGCCTCGGCGATCTCGCCCTTCCCGATCTGGGTCTCGACCCTCATTCCCTCGCGGAGCGGCGTGACGCAGGTCATGACGTTGGGCACGCCGTCGACCGTCATCAGACACGAGGAACATCTGCCGATCGCGCAGAAGAAGCCTCGGGGCCGCGCGTGGCGGATGCTCTTGCGGAGCACCCTCACGCCCGCCGCGTGCAGCGCCGCGGCGATCGTCTCGCCCTCGTGGCCCGAGATGCTCTTCCCGTCGAATTCGAACTCGACCTCTCGACCCTTCTCGTAGGTGAGAATCGGGTGCTCGCGGATGCGCACGAACCTCGCTCCTCGCCGCCCCGTCCCGCGTGGGGGAGGGACGGCAGCGCCTGCCGGAAGAATGGCGTTGATGCCCGCCGGACCAGTTACTAGAATGAGAACCCGGTGGGCGGGCGCTCGTACGAGGGGAACGGTCCTCAGGCTGCAATCGAGCAAAGATAGCAGCCGTGCGCCCCCCGCGGCAACCGGAAACGTGGCCGTCCTCCCCGTGCCGCGGGCCTCTCCCCGGGCCGCAGCTATCTCACCGGGCCGTGCGCATCTTCCCGCGCCGCGTCCCGCCGAACGTCGATCAGTCGCGCGGAGGAAACATGAGCGTACCCACGGCACTCACCATCGCCGGCTCGGACTCGTCCGGCGGCGCCGGAATCCAAGCCGATCTGAAGACGATGGCGGCCTTCCGCGTCTTCGGCACCAGCGCGCTGACCTCGATCACAGCGCAGAATACGCTCGGCGTGAGGCGGGCCGTGCACCTTCCTCCTGATCTTGTGGCCGACCAGATCGATGCCATCATGGAGGACGTCGGCGCCGACGCGGCGAAGACGGGGATGCTCCCGACGACGGCGACCGTCGAAGCCGTGGCGGACAGGATCCGGCACCACGGCCTCGAGCGGCTCGTGGTCGACCCTGTCATGGTGGCAACGTCGGGATCGCGACTCATCGAGGACGAGGCCGCCTCGGCGATGGCGCGGCTGATGGTTCCGCTCGCCCATCTCGTGACGCCGAACGTGCCCGAGGCCGAGACCCTCTCGGGTGTCACGATCGCGTCGATCGACGGCATGAAGGAGGCGGCCCGCGCCATCCACGGGCTCGGGGCAGCCAACGTGCTCATCAAGGGAGGTCACCTCGAGGGCGGACTGGTCTTCGGAGAAGGCGAGGCAGGACCGTCCCCGCCGGCGGCGACCGACCTCCTCTACGACGGGGAGGGGTTCCGCGTGCTCACCGCTCCCTGGGTGGAGGGCGGGAAGATCCACGGGACCGGCTGCACGCTCTCGGCCGGCATCGCGGCGGGTCTGGCGCGGGGCTGGGATCTCGCGGAGGCGGTCTCCGTGGCGAAGGACTTCGTGACGCGGGGGATCGCGTCAGCGCTGCCGCTGGGTGAGGGCAGCGCCCTTGTCAACCATTTCACATTGCCGTCGCAGGTGTGCGACGACGAGGTCCGGGGAACCGGCGGGAGGGACGCGTGAACCATGTCTTCGGACCGGTCCCGTCGCGCCGGCTCGGGTTTTCACTCGGCGTCGATCCCGTCGTGCCCAAGACCTGTACGATGGACTGCGTCTACTGTGAGCTGGGCCCGACGACGGACAGGACCGTGCATCGTGCCTGCTACGTCGAGATCGACGGCATCCTGGAGGAACTGGAGCGTCGCCTCTCGGAACCCCTGCGGCTCGACTTCGTGACACTCTCGGGGTCGGGAGAGCCGACACTGAACGCCGGTATCGACCGACTGATCGCGGGGATACGCGAACTCACGGATACCCCGATCGCCGTCCTCACGAACGGGAGCCTCCTCACGGATCCTGACGTGCGCTCGGCCCTTCAGACCGCCGACGTCGTCGCTCCCTCGCTCGACGCCGTCTCGCAGGGGCCGTTCGACAGGGTGAACCGCCCCCATCCTTCCCTCGATCCGGGCGCGATCGTCGATGCGCTCACGTCGTTCTCAGCCGAATACACCGGGAGGATCTGGCTCGAGGTTCTCCTTGTCGCCGGGATGAACGACGATCCCGTCGAGATCGCCCTCATCCAGAAAGCCGCTCGGGCGATCGCTCCCGATCGCATCCACCTCAACTCGGTACTGAGGCCGCCCTCGGTATCAGACGCGCGGCCGGTCAACGCGGAGACGCTGCGCGAGATCGCCGCCGGGTTCGGGGATGCCGCCGAGATCATCGCGGCACCGTCCGGTCCCGGTCAGGTGCTCGTCGAGAGCAACGTGGTCGAGCTCATCACGTCGATGGCGGCGCGAAGACCGGTGACGGTGTCGGACGTTGCGAGAGCCATCGGCACGAACGAAGCGGTCGCCGCGAAGACGCTCGCGGCGCTCGTCGAGAAAGGTCGTTTGACGCTTGTGCGTCATGGGGAATCGCAGTACTATAGGCTTAACTCCAGAAAGGGGCGACCGTGAAGTTTGCGATCAAGGGATTCGAGCGGATGTCGCTCGTGGACTGGGACGGCATGGTCGCCACAACCCTGTACCTCTCCGGCTGCAACTTCCGCTGCCCGTACTGCCACAACTCGGGTCTGGTTCTCTTCCCCGACCAGTACGAGACGGTACCGATCGCAGAGATCCTTCCGTATCTCAAGGAACACAACGACTTCCTCGACGGTGTCGTCGTCACCGGCGGCGAGCCGTGTATGCACAGGCACGCGCCGGAGCTCATCACCGCGCTGCGCGAGACCGGCATGCGGGTGAAGCTCGACACGAACGGGTCGTTCCCCCAGATGTTGGAATCGCTGATCGGGGACAATCTCATCGACTACGTGGCGATGGACATCAAAGCGCCGCTCGACTTCGACGCGTACACGAGGAGCGCGGGGATCACCGATCGCCGCACGCTCGAGCGCGTACGCGACAGCGTCGAGATCCTCATGGACGGTGATGTCGATTACGAGTTCCGCACGACGGTCGTGCCGGCGCTCCACCGCCCGACCGACCTGGGCCGGATCGCCGAGCAGATCCAGGGAGCCAGGCGCTTCGTGATCCAGAACTACGTGGCGCGGGACACGATCGATCCTGGCTTTCTGAAAGAGGCCCCGTACGACTCCGAGCGGCTCGAGGAGTTCCAGCGTATGATGGCGCCGAGCTTCGACGAGTGCGTCGTCCGAGACGACTGATCCCTGGGCCGTTCCGGCCAGGGCCTGCCGTTCCTTCCACCCTCTCTCTACAGAGCTACCTGCCCCTTCTTCTGATGCTGAGCCTCCGTGAGCGGGGCTCGCGCGGGCCGCGGAGGAGCGTCCTCCGCGAGTACATCCTGTCGCGGATCTGCCTGACGCTCGGTGAGGAGGAATCCCCGCGCTCCCGCTCCTTCCCTTTTCCGAGGAGGAGGGGGACGGCGTACGCGGCGACGAGGAGGAGGGGAAGGTGGATCGGGCCCTCCACGAGGAGCCCGGTCACGGCGACGGCGCCGCCGGTCGCGGCGAGCGTCCAGTGGAGTCCTCGATCGGTCGCTGGCGATGCGGAGTTGAGGAGGGCGAGCGCGAGGACGAGCGTCGGCGCGAGGATCACGCCGAGCGGTGAGAAAGCGAACGCCGGGAGACCCGGCGAGTAGCCGGGGTAGAGGAGGGCGAAGAGCGCCGCGGCGCCCATGATCGCGAGCCTCGGGCGCGGCGTCACTCGGAAGTCGAACGTGTTCTGCGGACGGCGGGCATCGCGCAGCCAGAGGAGCGCGATCGCGACGGCGACGATCGCCCAGGGGAGCATCGCCGCGACGCGCCACGTCGCGTACGCCACGGTCGCGAAGGCCACCGCAAGGTACACGTCGACGGTTCTCTCCATCGACCGCCTGCGGATCCAGAAGAGCGCCCCGATCACGCCGACCGCGAGATGGTGCGCGGCCGCGAGAGCGAGGTGATCGGCCGCTACCTCCCTGAGCATCGTGGGGTCCATGCCGTCCGTCGCCTCCCGCAAGCGCGCGGCCGCTGCTGCGCGTTCCGCTCCGGGTTTGCTGCGCGTTCCGCTCCGGGTCTGCTGCGCGTTCCGCTCCGGGTCTGCTGCGCGTTCCGCTCCGGGTCTGCTGCGCGTTCCGCTCCGGGTCTGCTGCGCGTTCCGCGCCGGGTTTGCTACGCGTTCCGCTCCGCCTGCTTCGCGAGGTACTCCTCGAACCTGATCCAGAACGGGTCGACCTCGGGATGCTCGAGCGGGTGCCGGCCGCGATCGTCGATCACCTCGACGGCGTCGCCGGCCGAGGTCAGCTCCCCGACGACCGACGCCGGTATCCCCTCCGCGTGGAGCGCCGCGAGCACGTCGTCCACGGCGGCCGGCCTGACGGCCGCGACGAGTGTGCCCTCGCTGATCGCCTTGTACGGGTCGATGTCGAAGATCTCGCAGACCTCGAGGACGACATCCTGCGTCACGATCTTCCGTTTGTCGACGACGAGCCCCTTGCCGGCCGCGCGCCCCATCTCGAAGAGCGCGCCCCAGATGCCGCACTCGGTCGCGTCGTGCATGGCGCTGACGCCGCCGACGCGTGCGCAGATCGCCGCGTCCTTCACGACCGACATCTGGTAGAAGATCTTCTGCGCCGCCTCGGTCGTCTTCGGTCCCGAGGCTTCGTCGATGAACTCGGAGAACTGCACCGACATGAGTCCGGTCGTCTCGACCGCCGGTCCCTTCGTGATCACGATCCGGTCGCCGACCTCGGCCCGCCTGGGGTCGATGAGCTCGCTCTCGGTGCCGACGCCGAGCACGGTGGCGCCGCCGACCATCGGGTAGTTGCAGCCGGCGTAGCGCGCCGTGTGCCCCGAAACGACCGCGATGCCGAGCCGCTCAGACTCCTCGTGGACCGTCCCCCAGATGGCCTTGAGCGTCTCCTCGTCCATCTCGGGCGGAAGGTTGAGATCGACCGCCAGGAAGCGCGGCGGAATCCCGCTGACCGCGACGTCGCTCGCGAGGATGTGGAGCGCGAACCACGCCGCCCGCTCCCACCCGAGGGCGGGGGAGATGAAGAACGGGTCCGAGGACATGACGAGGATCTGGTCGCCGATCCTCACGGCCCCGAAGTCGACACCGTGCTGCGGGCCGACGACGATGGCATCGTCCGGGGCGCCCAGGCGCGGGAAGATCACCTCGTCGAAGAACTCGGGCGTCACCTTCCCCAGCTGCGGGAGCTTCTTCGCGGTCATGGCTCGTCCCTTTCTCGAATCGGGTATGGAGGCGCCGGGTCCTCTACGAGTCCGGCCCCCGGGGCGGGTACCTTCCGTCGAGGTACTTCCTGATCGCGTTCCTGTGCGTCGTGAAGGCGATGTCGTCGGGGAGCGAGTCCACCGGGAAGAACTCGGCCTCGTCGGCGTCGTCGCCGGCGACGAGCTCGCCGCCCACGATCGCGCCGGTGAAGGCGAAGCTCACGACCGGGGTGCGGGGGTCCTCGCTCGTGGCCCAGCTGTCGATCAGTCCGGTGATGCGCACGTCGAGGCCCGTCTCCTCCTGGACCTCGCGCGCGGCGCTCTCCTCCGGCGATTCGCCGGTCTCGATGAACCCGGCCGGGAGGCACCACATGCCGGTCTTGGGAGGGTAGCGCCTGCGGACGAGGAGGATCGAGCGATCCCGCTCGACGATGACGCACGTCACCGGAGCGGGGGTCAGGTAGAAGATGTAGTTGCACGCCGGGCACGTCAGGCGAGGATGTCCCCTGACGTCGCCGCTCGACAGCTCCGTCGCGCAACGAGGGCAGACCCGGAGCCCGTCCTGGTTCGCCTGTCCGTCGATGTCGTACATGCCCGGGTTACCTCGTGGTGGGGGTCGATTCTCGCGCCTCGCTTCGCGACCGCCCGCTCAGCCGCTCCTTCGCCCGATCGCCGCGAGGAGGTCGTCGAGCGCGGCGACGGGATCGTCCGCGTGACAGACCGCCGACACGACCGCGACGAAGTCGGCTCCAGCGCCGAGCGTCACGAGCGCGTTCGAAGCGCCGAGCCCTCCGATCGCCACCTTCGGGATCTCCGGGACCGCCAGGGCGATCTCGGCGAGCCCGGCGAGCCCGATCGGCTCCTCGGTGTCCGGCTTCGTCGGCGTGGGGAAGATCGGCCCCACCCCGATGTAGTCGGCTCCGGCCTCCCGGGCGGCCTCGGCCTCGCCCGGCGCGTGCGACGAGAGGCCGACGAGCGCGTCGGCGCCGACGAGCGCGCGGGCCTCCGCGGCGTCCACGTCGCTCGTGCCCACGTGCACCCCGTCGGCACCAGTCGCCGCGGCGACCCCGGGGCGGTCGTTCACGATGAGGAGTGTGCCCGTGTTCTTCGTAACCTCCACGAGCTCTCGCGCGAGATCGACGAGCGCGTCGTCGTCGATCTCCTTCTCGCGGAGCTGGATGACCGGCACGTTCCGGTCGACCGCCGCCCTCGCCAGCTCCGCGTGGGGGATCCTCGGCCTGGTCATCACCAGGTAGAGTCCACCTCTTCGGATGATCTCGCGCCGCGGTCGGTTCACGATCGACCTGACCCCGTCACCGGGACGGCCTTCCGGCCTGACTCGCTTCCCGCGGCTCCGGGACCCGCTCCGTCCAGGTCCCTCTTGATGATCTCCGAGACCTTCCTGCCCGAGATGAGCATCCCTCCGAAGATGGGTCCCATGCGATAGCCGCCGTGGATGGCAGCTACCGCCATCCCCGCGGCGTAGAGGCCGGGGAATATCTCACCCGTGTGCTCGATTACTGCGCGCTCACCGCTCTCCGCCCACATGGAACGCTCGCCGACGATCCCGCCCGTTTCGGTGGCGAGCTTCGCGTCCAGCTTCCTCACGGTCACGTGTGCGACCTCCGCCGCGTGGCCCGTGGCGTCGAGGACGGTCCGGGCGCCGATCGAGAGCGGATCGACGTGCAGACCCGCGGAGGCCACCGGCGACCAGAGCACGACCACACCTGTGATGCGCCCGTCCCTGAAGAGCACGTCCTCGACGCGGCACGCGTTGAGAACGATCACGCCCGCCTCCGTGGCGCGGTACGCAAGCGCGGCCGCCGTGTGGACCGCGTCTGCCGTGTGGTAACCGTCGCGGTACGCCCGATGTACGATCCCGAAGTCGTCCAGGATCTCGAGCGCGTCGTCCTGCACCACGATCTCGTTCATGAGCATGCCACCACCCCAGATGCCGCCACCCGTCGAGAGCTTGCTCTCGAATACGGCGACCCGGCGCCCGGCGCGCGCCAGATAGCACGCCGCCACCAGGCCCGACGGCCCGGCGCCTACTATGGCGGTGTCGAGCTCGAGCGCCGACTGGAACTTCTCGAAGAACCGCTCGGAGATCGCTCTCGTCACTGTCACGTCGTTGATCATCGCTGCCTCCGTCTCTTGCCGCGTGTTCCCCGTGCCTCGTGGGACCGCTTGGCCTCGCTCTTCGGTCGCGCCGGACGCCGCCCATACGAAAACGCGGGACTCGTCCCGACCTGTCGGGGGAGCCCCGTCACACCACTCGCGTTCCCGCGGGCCGTTTCCCTACGCTGGCATTACCCAGATCAGGTCCCGGGGTGTGTGATCTCAGGCCACGACGTGGCCACCCCCAACGACTCCGGCGACTCCTCCGCTCGCGGCCCCCGTGTCGGGGAGCTTGAGCGGCTATGTCACTTCGTATAAGCTACCAGACACATTCGGACGAGTCAACCGCCATGCGGCCGCGGCAACAGGAGGCGCAATGAAGCTCACGGTTCACGACGCCGTCCGCAACGTGACCGGGACGAAGCACGTCCTCACGGTGGGGGAGACCAGCGCGCTCTTCGACTGCGGCCTCGTCCAGGGGCCCCGCAAAGAGAGCGAACGTCGGAACCGGAACCTGCCGTTCGCTCCGGGAGGGATCGACTGCGTTCTCCTCTCGCACGCGCACGTTGACCACAGCGGCAGCTTGCCCGCGCTGGTGAAGGGAGGCTTCTCAGGGAGGATCCATTGCACGAAGGCGACCGCCGACATCGCCGAGATCCTCCTCAGGGACACCGCCTACATTCAGGAGCACGACCTCAAGTACCTGAACAAGCGGCGCCGCAAGCGTGGCGAGCCCGCGCTCGAGCCGGTCTACACGATGGACGACGTCGAGGCGACGCTCCCCCTGTTCGCTCCCGTCGACTACAACACGCGGGTGCAGGTCTCGCGCGACATCGCCGTCACGTTCCGCGAGGCGGGTCACATCCTGGGATCCGCAAGCCTCGAGATCGACGCGGTCGAAGCGCATCGTCGCCGCCGGATCGTTTTCACCGGCGATCTCGGTCGTGACGACATGCCGATACTGCGCGATGTGTATCGCCCGAAATCGGCCGACGTCCTCGTCACCGAGAGCACGTACGGCGCGCGGAAGCACAACCCCGCCGACCACGTCGCGGAGGAGCTGGCCGTGTTCGTCAGGGAGACCGCGAAGAGGCGCGGCAAGATCATCGTGCCGGCGTTCGCCGTCGGGCGGACCCAGCGGATCATCTACATGCTGCACGAGCTCATGACGTCCAACCGGATTCCGTCGATGCCGATCTTCGTCGACAGCCCGCTCGCCATCAGCGCGACGGAGATCTTCCAGAGGCACCCCGAGTGCTACGACGAGGAGATGTACGATCTCCTCAGAAGCGACGACGATCCGTTCGGCTTCTCCCGCATCACCTACACCCGGACCGCCGCCGAGTCGAAGAAGCTCAACCGGAGGCCCGGGCCCATGATCATCATCTCGGCCTCCGGGATGTGCGAGGCGGGGAGGGTCCTCCACCATCTCAAGAACAACGTCTCCAGTCGCCGAAACGCCGTCATGATCGTAGGTTATCAGGCCAGGCACACCCTCGGCAGGCGGCTCGTCGAGGGCATGGACAAGGTCAGGATCTTCGGCGAGCACTACCCCGTGCGGGCCCGCGTGAAGGCCTTCAACGAGTTCAGCGCCCACGCCGACAGCGACGACCTCGTTGAGTTCGCCCTCGGCATGCGCCGGGTCCCCCGGAGGACGATCATCGTGCATGGGAGCGAACAGGCATCTCTCGCTCTCGCGCGTCGGCTGACCGAGAACGGACTCGCCGGCGTGACGGTTCCGCTCGACGGCGAGACGATAGAGTTGTGACGGTCGCGACGCGTCTCGTTCGCGGCGCGCGTACTTCCGTCGTCACTCGTTCCATCACTTCCTTCTCCTGAACGCTGAACCGAACGCGGTCGACGTGCATCGCTCGTCGATCGCGTTCGGTCTCACCGTGCGTTCGTCGAACGACGCGCGCGACCGCGAACGACGTTCCGAGTTGCGTCGTCGTCGACTCAACGTCGATCGTCGCCACTCGTCACGACGAGTTCCGTGACACTTTTCACTTGACACAATGGGGAAGTCATTCTACATATGACTTCGATGAACGAATTGTGTCCGTTCGATATCGCTCTTCGACTCGACACGCGCACGGTTCGTCATCACCGTCGGAGTGACATCGACGGTCGGTCGGTCGGCGCTGACTTCGTTCGATAGAACGATCGGCGACGTCCGGTGGAGAGAGTCAGGTCGGCCAATGCCCCTCGCGAATGGGCGCGACGGGGTCAAAGGAGGTGAAGGCTGATGGCGGTGAAGAAGGCCAGGAAGCCTGCCAAGAAGAAGGCGGCGCCGAAGAAGAAGAAGACGACCAAGAAGAAGGTCGCCAGGAAGAAGCCGGTGAAGAGGAAGACGACTGCCAAGAGGAAGCCGGCCAAGAGGAAGGTCGCCAAGAAGAAGACGGCCAAGAGGAAGCCGGCCAAGAGGAAGGTCGCCAAGAAGAAGACGACCAAGAGGAAGCCGGCCAAGAGGAAGGTCGCCAAGAAGAAGACGACCAAGAGGAAGCCGGCCAAGAGGAAGGTCGCCAAGAAGAAGACGGCCAAGAGAAAGCCCGCCAAGCGGAAGGTCGCCAAGAAGAAGACGGCCAAGAGAAAGCCCGCCAAGCGGAAGGTCGCCAAGAAGAAGACGACCAAGAGGAAGCCCGCGAAGAGGAAGGTCGCCAAGAAGAAGTAGGCGGTCTTTAGAAGCGAGGAAGCGGAGTGTGACCGAGGTCACGCTCCGCTTCTCTTTTGGTAGCGCCAACGGGAATCGAACCCGTGTTACCGGCTTGAGAGGCCGGCGTCCTAACCGCTAGACGATGGCGCCATCAATGGATGGTTGGGGAGGGAGGATTCGAACCCCCGCCGGCGGAGCCAGAGTCCGCTGTCCTGCCACTAGACGACTCCCCAGACGGCTCACCCTGTGAGCGTCCGTGCCTTCTCTATTCTGGCGAGAGACCTCTCGCGCCCCAGGAGGGCGAGCGTCTCGAATATCCCCGGACTCGCTGTCCCGCCGGTCACCGCCACTCTCAGAGGCTGGACGATCTTGCCGAGGGATAGGCCTCGCTCGTCGGCGAAGGCCCTCATCAGCTTCTCGAGCGTCGCCGGCTCGAAGTCGGGAGCCGACGAGAGGATCTGCTGAAGCCCGGCGAGGGTCTCGTCCGCACCGGGCTTCGCCAACACCTTGCTGACAGCAATACTATCATGGATCACGTCTGACGCAAGAAAAAAGCCCGCCTGCCCGACGATGTCCCCGAGCGTCTTGAGTCGATCGTCGACCGTCTCGACGATGCTCTCGAGGTGCGCCCGCTCTCCGGCGTCGAGGTCCTCGGCCACGAGCCCCTCCCGGACCAGGAAGGGGAGCACGCGGTCGGTCCGCTCGGACACCGGGAGCCTCTTGATCCACTGGGCGTTCATCCACCTGAGCTTGTCCGGATCGAAGGCGGCCGGCTTCCTGCCGATCCCGGCCACGTCGAACTTCTCGACGAGCTCGTCGCGCGTGAAGATCTCCCGCACGCCATCGTACGACCACCCGAGGAGCGCGAGGTAGTTCACCAGCGCCTCCGGCAGGTAGCCCTCTCGCCGATACTCCCCGACGGCGACGGCTCCACGGCGCTTCGAGAGGACCTTCCCGTCCTGCGCGAGGACGAGCGGCAGGTGCCCGTACCGCGGCGGGGACTCGCCGAGGGCCCGGAAGATGAGGACCTGCTTGGGCGTGTTCGACAGATGGTCGCTCCCGCGAACGACGTGCGTGATGCCCATCATGAGGTCGTCGACGACGACCACGAAGTTGTAGGTCGGCGTCCCGTCCGTGCGGGCGATGACGAGATCGTCCAGCTCGGTGTTGTCGAACTCGACGCTCCCGAGTATCGTGTCGTCGACGGTCGTCGTGCCCTCGGGCACGCGGAACCGGACGGCGGCCGGCCGCCCCTCCGCGAGGAGCGACTCGCGCTCCTCCGCCGACAGGTCGAGGCACCGCCTGTCGTAGCGCCACTCGCGTCCTTCCTTCGGCGAGCGCTTCTTCCGTTCCTCGATCTCCTCGGGCGTGCAGAAGCAGTGGTACGCGGCTCCGTCGGCGAGGAGCTTCTCGATCGCCGGGGCGTACGTGTCGGCCCTCTCGGACTGGAAGTACGGACCGCGCGGACCTCCGATCCCGGGCCCCTCGTCCCAATCGAGCCCCAGCCACGTGAGGTCCTCGATGATGGCGTCGAGGTACTCCCGGGTCGAGCGGGCCCTGTCGGTGTCCTCGATCCTGAGGATGAACCGTCCACCCGCGTGACGCGCGAGGAGCCAGTTGTAGAGCGCCGTCCTCGCTCCGCCGGTGTGAAGATAGCCCGTGGGGCTCGGTGCGAACCGCACCCTCATCTCACTCATCTGATTCTCCGCGGAAGACGCAAGAAAAAGGCCCCCGGATGGAGGCCGGTCGGAAGCGCCGCACAATATAGCAGCCGAAGAGCCCGCCTGTCAAGGAGCCCGACAACCGGGTCTTCCCGGTCATCGGGCGGCGACTGGCACAGAACTGGCTTCATCCGGGACCGTGGCCCCGATCGCCGGGAGCCCGGGCTCCGTACGAGGGGGCCCCGGGGTCACGGTCCAGGCACGTTTCGGGACGTCCGGAACGACGGCCGGGGTTCCGGAACACGACGGAGGAGACCATGATCGATCTCATCAGGGCAGCAATGGCGAGGGACCCGGCCGCGAGGGGGGTCTCCGGCGTCCTGGAGATCGTCTTCACCTACTCGGGTTTCCACGCGCTTCTCATGCACCGCGCCACCCAC
The DNA here is from genome assembly GCA_025774245.1 of bacterium. Classification (GTDB taxonomy): domain Bacteria; phylum Joyebacterota; class Joyebacteria; order Joyebacterales; family Joyebacteraceae; genus JALGVN01. Next base: position 2,221 of record JALGWI010000027.1, on the reverse strand, counting down.
GCGCTGTGGAGCGCCGGCGTTCCCTTCCTGCCGAGGCTGCTCTCGCAGATCACGAAGTTCTTTACCGGGATCGAGATCCACCCCGGCGCCGAGATCGGCAGGGGCTTCTTCATCGACCACGGCATGGGCGTCGTCATCGGCGAGACCACGATCGTCGGGGAGAACGTGACCCTCTATCAGGGCGTGACCCTGGGCGGAACCGGCAAAGAGACCGGGAAGCGGCACCCGACGCTCGGCGACAACATCGTGGTCGGTTGCGGCGCCAGGATTCTCGGGAACATCCGGATCGGGAATGACGTCCGGGTGGGTGCGGGATCGGTGGTCGTCAGGGACGTGCCCGAGCACTGCACGGTCGTGGGCATTCCGGCGCGCATCGTCAGAGACCGGGGCAGGAGGGTCCTCGAGGCCCCGCTGGCTCACGACGCCATGCCCGACCCGATCGCCCGGCAGATCGCGGCTCTCGAGGCCAGGATCAAGAGCCTCGAGGAGAAGGCCCCCCGCCCGCAGGCAGCCAATCTGAGACACACCCAGACACACCCTTGACACATGCTCGTCCTGAGGGCTACGCTGGGCTTCGAGGTTCGGTGGTTCCGGACCCCGGCGCACTCCGGGCTTGACGGGGGGGGCCCAGCTGCGACTCGGCCTCGACAGAGAGCAGTTCAGGAAGCTCGGCTGGCTGGCTGCGTTCGCCGTCGGGATGGCGTACGTCGAGGCGACAGTCGTCGTCTACCTGCGCTTCCTGTTCTACCCGAACGGGTTCGTCGTTGAGAACGCCGGTCTGACGGAAGCCGTTCCGTCCGAGGTCCTCGGCATCGAGGTCGGCCGGGAGGCCGCCACGATCGTGATGCTCGCGGCGGTCGCGCTTCTCACGGCGAAGAGGAACTGGTGGGAGCGCCTCGCGTTCTTCATCTGGACCTTCGCCGTCTGGGACATCTTCTACTACATCTGGCTCTACGTGATCCTGAGATGGCCCCCCAACCTCATGACCCTGGACGTCCTCTTCCTGATTCCGAACGTCTGGGTCGCCCCCGTCATTCTGCCGGTCGTCGTGTCAGGGATCATGATGGTCGTCGCTGCTGTCATCCTGAAGAGGACGTGATGGCTCCGGTCGGTGTTCTGTGGGGGAGACGTAAAATGATCACACGAGTGCTCGTTTGTCTGGCGGCGGTCTGCGTCCTTGCCGGCTGTTCCGGCGAGGAGCCGGGCGGGGAGGCGAACGCTCCTCCGCCCTTCGAGAACGCGTCCGCCGAGTCGGCCGTTCCATCCGCCGGCGAGACACCGTACGAGACGGCGTCTGCCGAGGCGGCGGACGAAGCCGCGATGATCGGGGAACCGGCGGCGGGGTCCGGGGAGGAGATCGCCTCGGCGGGGCAGGAAGAGCCTGAGGACGAGGAGGATCGCGCCGGGCAGGATCCCGTCGGGCGGGGTTCCTCCGGGGAGGATCCCGTCGAGGAGGATCCCATCGAGGAGGATCCCGCGGCGGAGGTCGCAGGCTCGGAGAGCGACGGCTGGTCCGATCCCTCCGGGGAAGAGCCCGAGCGCGCGGTGTCGCCGTCCGGGCTCCACGTCGTCCGTGCGTACGTCTGCAAGGGGATCGAGCAGAGCGAGCCCACCGAGGCGGGGAAGAGCTTCGTCCCGGAGGCGGACGGGTTCCTTCGACTCTGCTGCTTCAGCGAGGTCGGGGGAGCGGACGCGACCGACACGGTCTTTCACGTGTGGTACTGGGGGGATCGTGAGATGGCCCGCGTCTCGCTGGCCGTCAAGGGTTCCCGCTGGCGCACCTGGAGCACGAAGAAGATCGTCGACGAATGGCGCGGCGAGTGGCGGGTCGACGTCACCGACGCCGACGGCTTTGTCCTCTCGAGCCTCGAGTTCTCCGTGGAGTAGGCCGGACCCGGCAGCACCCATCGGCGCGCGGCCCGGCCGGCGCCACGCTCACCCTGGCGCCACGGCCACGCCGTCTCCACGGCCACCCTGACACCTTCGATCACACCACCGATCGCGGCGGTGGCCTCCGCCGGGGATTTCCCGCTTGACACGCCCCACTATTCGAACTATGTAATATAACGAGCTTTGCATGTGCCGTGCAGGAACCGTCCTCGGAGCCTGGAGAGCATGGAACATCCGTCCTCACAGGAGCGCTGGAACCAGAGCCGGGAGGCCGGAAAGGCTGCCGGCTCGGCACCTGACGCCCCGCTGGAGCGGGGAGCCGCGATTCTGC
>JALGWI010000118.1 GCA_025774245.1 bacterium | reverse complement strand
GGCCGGGCTCTCGTCAAACAGACCATGTCAGCAGTCAGGAGAGGATACCTCCCGACTACTTCATGTTGTACTTCGCCTTGAACTCCTTGACCATCTCTGCCGTGGTCTCGCTGAGATCCCAGCGGTGCTCGAGCGACCACTTGGACAGCTGGTCGGGGACCGTGCGGTCCGGATCCGGCGGTGTGTTCGGGCCGGGAACGCTCCAGGCCTCGTCAGGCGAGACGACCTTGCGCTCCGTGATGCCGTCCTTCGTGATGTTCCAGACGAGCATGTCCTCGGCGAGGGAGAGCGGCCCGTCGTACGTCTCTCGGATGTCCTCCTGCACCTCGTAGCGCGTGCCGGACTCGTTGAAGAAGTGATAGGCGATCGCGAGCCTGGGCTTGACCTCGCTCATGATCTTGCCGAAGGCCTGCGGAGGCGTGTGCACGTAGGTGCCGACGCCGAGCGCGCTCAGCGGCGACTGACCGTAGTACTTCACGAGCTGCTCCGGAGTGAGGAAGGCCTCGTGGATGGCGACGTCCGCGTTCGTGGCGTACTTGCGGTACCACGTGTTAGGCATCGTGTCGCCGCCGATCACGACCTTCAGGCCGTTCCACTCAAGCGCGAAGCTGACCGCTCCGTCGCCGGCGTGGATCGCGGGCCACGACCGGATCGTGACGCCGTTCTCCTGATAGACGACCGCGTTCTCGGCCTTGAAGTCGAACTCGTGGACGATGATCTTCCCGGGCGCCGAGGGCAGGTTCGCCAGCCGCGTCATGTTGTCCCAGTTGTACGCCTTGAGGAAATGCTCGATGGCGTACGCCGTGCCCATCTCCTTCGTGGCGCCGGTCGGTCCCCAGATCTCGAGCGGTCCCGTGCGGCCCGAGGTCCATCCGCCGGCCCACAGTCCCGGCAGGTCGCCCCAGTGGTCCGTGTGGAGGTGCGTCAGGAACACCTTCCTCGTGAAGTCGAAGGGAATCATGAGGGCCGCGAGGTTCGCGTTTGCGCCGGTCCCGAGGTCGAACAGGAACTTGTCGCCGTTCCCGACCTCCACCAGCCAGCAGGTCGCTGCCTGCGAACGCCGGGCAGCGGGCATGCCCGTCCCGAGCGCGATGAGACGGATCTCATCCGCCCCGAGTGCTTCCGTGCCGGGGTAGTAGATGTAGCGATCCGGCGCTGTGCCGTCCGGGTCGCTGACGACGCCGCCGGCGGCGTTCGCCGAGGGGACGTTCAGCTCCCACCCGAGATACCCGAACAGACAGACACCCAGCGCCACGACGCCGACTATCACCGCATACCTTATCGTCCTGCGTCGAGCCATTCCGCTCACCTCCTGTCCGTCGCCTTCGGGAGTTGCGACTCCCGGGGGCGTGACCTCTTGGACTCCCTTGCGTTCAGACGTTTCGATGTTTGTGGCGGACGTTCAGATTAGCGTTGGAGCGAGTTTGCCACGGGGGCTCGCCCAGGGTCAAGCACTCCCGAATGCCCGCGGGAGAACATCGAGTGGCCACGTCTTCACGGGACCCCAGCTGCCCCGGCGTGGGGGTGCCTTCCGTCAGACGCCTGCGCCCGAGACCGCTAGTTCGGAATCGTGTCTTCACATCGTCGCGAGCACGCCCAGACCGAGCGTCGGGTCGGGAGGATGGCTGAGCGCTCGTTCAGTTTAGGAAGAGATCCGTAACTTTGCTTGCGCGCACTTGCCGATAGTGGTATAGTCCTTGGAACTCCTGACAGTGAACCAATCTTTGAGGATGCCGGGCAGTGCGCGTGCGGGACCGCTCAGCACGCCGTCCCGTCTTGGTGAGGCATGGCCTGCTCGGATTCTTGTGATGGGGTCTCGTGGTGCAGCCCGCGACGCGAGTCGTGGGCGAAGAGCGAAGGAGGCGGTGATGCGTGCGTTTGTGATCTGTCTTGTGTGCCTGGTCTTCGCAGCGGGTGCGGACGCCGGTGACAACCCGGGGATTGAGATCTACATCGAGTTCCAGAACGGCGAGAACTACATCGAGCCGGCGCCGCTCACCGCCCTCACCGCTACCGTCTATCTGGAAGGCTTCGGTCCGGGGAGTGGCACGACGGCAGCCGAATTCACGCTGTCGCGGTCGTTCGGGATGATCGGGGGCACGACGCACGCGGCGTTGCCCGCCGGCTGGAGTTTCCTTGGGGACCCAGAGACCGGCTGGGCCGTCTACGGCCCATGCGTTCTGCCTGACGGTGATGGCCGCGTCGCCATAGCTCAGGTGGAGTACTTCTATGACGGTACTCCAGGGAGTCTCGAGATCCTCCCGTGGAACTCGAGGGACGTGGTGGACTGTTCGTCGGGGTTGGATGAGTGGTGCGTCCGGCTCGAGCCCTCGGGGCACGGGGGCGTGGGTGTGGAGCCGCCGCCGGGGGAGTGCGAGCCTGACGCGGAGCCGCTCCCGCAGTGGCCGCACGATCCGACGGTGAATCAGCCGGTGTGCACGGCGATCGGCGATCAATCCTACCCGAAGCTCGCCTCAGACGGAGCTGGCGGGGCCTTCATCGCCTGGGTCGACGAGCGCAGCGACGATGGCGACCTCTACGTCCAGCGCGTCAACGCTTCGGGTGTCGTCCAATGGACGATCGATGGCGAAGCCATCTGCACGGCCGACCACTCGCAGTGGGTCTCGAGGCTCATCCCTGACGGGGCCGGCGGTACGATCATCGCCTGGGACGATGACCGGTCCGGCTTCCCCGACGACAACGACATCTACGCTCAGCGTGTGGATGCGTCGGGCGCAACGGCGTGGGCAGCGGATGGCGTACCCGTCATCACAGTGGGTGGGGCGCAGTTCGCTGCCAACGTCGTCACCGACGGGGACGAAGGTGCGATCATCCCGTGGACCGATCTTCGGAACGTGATCAGTCCCAGGATCGTCGCGCAACGTGTCGACGCATCGGGGAACGTGCTGTGGGATCCCGACGGGGTATACATCGCCAGCTCTCCTGACGCCCAGGCCTACTCGGAAGCTGTGTCGGACGGCGATGGCGGCGTGATCGCCGTCTACGAGCAGAGCGGTGACGTCTACGCGCAGCGCGTCGACGGGACGGGTGCGGGGCTGTGGACGACGTTCGGGGTGGCGGTCTCAGCTGCATCAGGATCCCAGTACTACCCGGATGCCGCCTCTGACGGTGCTGGTGGCGCGATCTTCGCTTGGAGCGATAGTCGATCCGGAGACGTCGATGTCTACGCTCAGCGCGTCGACGCCTCGGGCTCGGTGCGATGGACCACGGACGGAGAGGCCGTCTGCACTGCCTCAGGCTACCAGTACTATCCGCAGATCATCCCGGATGGAACTGGTGGAGCGATCATCGTGTGGGAGGACGAGCGAGGCGGGCAGAGAGACGTCTATGCCCAGCGCGTGGGCGCTGGAGGCGCGTTCCTCTGGGCTGCGGACGGTGTGCCGATCT
>JALGWI010000081.1 GCA_025774245.1 bacterium | reverse complement strand
TGGCGCGCTACGGCTCTGCGCCGGTGGCGCCTGTGCACGCCGGCCACCGAGGCGGGCGACGCGGGCCGTCCGACGGTGTCGATGAAGAGCACACAGCGCCCGCCTTCATCCGGCGGGGTCCCCTCAACGACGTCGAAGTCGAAGAAAAGATCGTCGTCTATCAGACGCGGGTTCCTGAGTACGATGACGGACTCGAGGACATCGTCTCCGTCGAACACCGCGAACGTGGCGTTCGGTGGGTTCACGGCGAAGCTGTTCTCGCCCTCACTTCCGATCCTCAGGAGCTCGTCGAGATTCATGTAGCCTGCGATCCGCTCGGGGCGATCGCTGAAGTAGAGCGTCCGGGAGTCGACATCTATCAGTGTCAGGGTGGTGCCTTCGATCTCGAAGCTGTCGCCGTTCTGGACGAACAGGTACTCGACGGTGTCGCTCTCCTCCTCCGTCGCGGCCGTCTCGCTCCCCTCCTCACCGGTGCAGCCCGCCAGCATGAACGCGGCGAAGATCGCCAGTATCACCAGCCTCTTCATCACTTCCTCCTCTCCCGGGAGCCCTGCAGGCATCGAAAAGAAGAGCCTTGAACTCCCGCGCGCGGAGGGCTGCCCGCCCCCCGACCGCGTCGCTTCCGTGACTACCGATAGCGCCCCTTGATCGTGCCCCACGTCGCCGGCTCGACCGGCGCCTCGCACTCGCCACAGCCCTGGCCGTACGCGCCGATCTGAACCGTGCAGGGATTCCCGCCCGACAGACACGGCGAGTTCTCGCAGAGGGTGAAGTCGTCGACGTACACGTCGCAGAAGAGCGGATCCTCGGAAATGTTGCCGTCGGTGCCGGTCTGGTCGGGAATCAGGCCGCCGTACTCGCCTCCCTCGTTGTCGAAGACGTTGCAGCACAGGAAGACCATGTCCCGGCCGGCGTCCATCGCCCCGAAGACGCCCTCCCCGTGCGTGCTGAACGCAATGATCGTCTTCGAGAACGTCGTGTTCTGCTGGTCCGTCCAGGCGCCCCCGCCGTGCAGACCCGCAGAGTTCCCGATGAACGTGCAGCTCAGGAACAGGCCATCGGTGGCTCTGGCTCCCCCGCCGACGACGTCGGCAACGTTCGCGACGAACGCGCAGCGTTCGACGATGAAGTTCCCGTTGAAGCTGCCGCCCCCACCCTCCGAGGCCTCGTTCCGCTTGAACACGCAGTCGAGCATCACGACCGCGGACTGACGGAAGCACACACCGCCGCCGTTATTGCGCGTCGCGTTGTCCTCGATGGTGCAGTCGGTGATCGTCGGAGCCGCGTCCTTGCAGAAGATGCCGCCTCCGCTGCCGATGTTCGGGCCCCCGATGCCACAGGTGTTCTCGGAGATCGTGCAATTCTCGATGACAGGGGTGCTGCCCAGCCCCCAGATGGCGATGCCCCCGCCCTCGACCTGGTAGTTCACGGTGGTCGTCTTGTTCCCGGTGATGACGCACCCGGAGATCATCGGCGACGCGTTGTTGATGTAGATCGCGCCGCCGCCCATCAGGTTCGCGTTATGGATGTGACCGTTCGTGATGGTGACGTCCTGGAGCACCGAGTCGGTGGCCTCCCAGGACTGGAACAGGAATCCCCGGTGAGAGTCCAGCTCGCTTCCGCCGCAGTCGATTGTGCACAGGGTCGGATCGCCGCTCTGGGAGCGCACGGTGATCGCCTTGCCCAGGAAATCGACGTCGCGGTTCCCGTCTCCCTCGAAGGTGCCGTCGGTGAGCTCGATGACGTCCGCGTTCGACACCGCGGTGATCGCCGCCTGGATGGTGTCGAAGTCACCGAGCCCGTCCGGCCGGACGGTGTGCGTCGTGGCTGACGCGGTCGAAGACAGAGCGAGCCACACGAGAGAGGTCGCCACCACGAAGACGATGCCAGTACGCTTCACGTGTCCCTCCTTGCGCGAGTAGCGCCCGTGCTCGAGTCGAGTTCCCGGGATCGAGACCCGTCGTTCTCCAGAGCCTCGCTCACAGTCGCGGTGATCTTCCGCCCGGACGCTCACACCCGGTCGTCGGCGTCCTCGGGAGGACCTGCGTAGGGCCGGTCGAAGCACTCGGCCCAGCAGCCGTTCGGCTCCACGGCGCCCGCATCGATGAGCGCGATCTTCATGCCAGGCCCTCCCCTGCGTGCCGGGTGTGCGCCCGTCAGTCCCCGGAGTCCCGCCGTATCTTGTCGATCGTCTCCTGCACCTCGGCGGTCCTCGACGTGATCTGCGTTTCGGCTCCCTTCTTGAAGCGGAAGTCGCAGTGATCGCAACCGTCTGCCAGGGTCCGGGTGCGGATGACGCCCCAGCCGAGAGCGTCGCCCAGCGCGATGTCGGACATGCAGATGTAGGGCGCGAACTCCTCCGCCCCGAGCTCTCTGATCAGCTCCAGATTCCCGCAGGCCAGGTAGTCGACGCCCCAATCGAAATCACTGCCGTCGCCGATCATGTACCTCATTTCGAAGGCACCGAGGCGAAGACGCTCCTTCTTCGCTGCACGCCGCCGGATCCGCCGCCTCATTGCCGTCGAGTACATGACCCACCTCAGCAGCCGGGCCTTCCAGCGCGGGAATCTCTCCATCCTCAGTCGTATCGCCTCGTGGCAGACCTCCCACGCCTCGGCCAGCGTCTTTCCGTCTCTCTTCATGGCCTTGTAGACCGCCACTTCCTGAGCCGTGACGCGCAGGAAGGCGTTCAACGCGCCGGCCATGGCGCCTTCGACGTAGGGCATCCGCGGAATGATCGCCTTGTACTCCTCCTCCACGCTGCGGCTGAGCCTCTCCGCGTACTCCTCGCCGTAGCGCTCGGCCACGAAGCCCCTCGCGAGCTGCGCGGTCAGCCTGAGGTCGCGCAAGAGCTTGTCTTTTCGTGAGTTGTAGTACCCGGTGTCCATGTCACCTCCCCGTTCCCGGGCCGTTCGGAACTCGAAGGCCCCGGCCCGTCCACGGATTGCGTGTGTGATCGCGCTTGCCCTGGGTACTGTAGAGGACGCCCGCTACCGGAGCAACACCATCTTGTGGACCGCCCGCGCCTCCCCCGCCTCGAGCCGCGCGAAGTAGACGCCGCTCGCCAGCTCAGCGCCCGTCGTGTCCCTGCCGTCCCACCGGGCCCTGTGGACGCCGGCGCGTTGTCGGCGATCCACCAGCGTCCGGACGCGGCGACCGCCGAGATCGTAGACGGCCAGCACGACCGGACCGTCGGCGGGGAGCGCGTACTCGATCGAGACCGTCGGGTTGAAGGGATTGGGGAAGCTCCTGCTCGTGAGGCGGCGGGGCGTGCCCTCCCCACCGCCGTCGACACCAGAGGCGGTGAGCGCGTTCATCCGCGCCGCCTCGGTGGCGATGATGCCGCAGGTGCTCGAATCCTCGGGGCAGTAGACGCCGAAGCCGTCGTAGTCGGGATACGCGTCGTGGTAGAGGATCCAGAGGTTCGACCCGCCGGCAGCCTCGCCCGCCTGGGCGGCCAGGTAGATCTCGTCGTACCAGCCCTGGAAGAACGAATCCCGCGTCTCGACCGGTCGCTGCTTCCCGAACTCCTCCAAGATCACCGGCTTGTCGAGCAGCTCCGTGGCGTCGTCGATGTGATCACGCACCCACGACATCGACTGCTCGTAGCTTGCGCCCCACCAGTCCGGCCAGACGTGCACGCACGCGAAGTCGATCGTCTCGACCGCGTGGTGCGGGACGAAGTCGACGCCCTGCGATGACATCCACCCGAACGGATTGTGATCCGGGCCGGCGGGTCCGTAGAAACCCTCGGAACCGGTGGTCACGAGGTGCGCCGCGTCGATGCTCTTGACGTGGGCCGACATCTCGCTGATCCAGGCCTCGAGTGTCGCCCCGGTGGGATCGGACGCGCACCGGGGCTCGTTCGCCAGTTCCCAGGCGAAGATCGTCGGATCGTCCTTGTAGACGCGACCGTTCACGGTGTTCAGGCGATTGAGGACCGTGGAGACGTGGTCCCTGTACCAGGCTCGGCAGTCGTCGTCGGTGTAGAAGTGATCGTGCTCGGTTGCCGTGGCGCTCCACTCCACGTACTGGTTCATCCCGCCGTAGTCGTCCCAGTTGTTGACGAACGCCAGGATCAGGAGCAGCCCGTGCTGGTTGGCCAGGTCGAGCACGTAGTCCAGTCCCTCGAAGACGTACTCCTGGTAGACGCCCGGCGACGTCTGCAGGGCGTTCCACTGGCTCGCCCCGTCGTTGAACGCCCACGTCCTGAGGACGGTGAGTCCGAGGGCCGCCGCTTCGACCTGGACCTCTTCGACGGCGGGGCGCAGCTCCGGATCGGCGGCGAAGACCATCTGGTAGTAGTTGTTGCAGCCGGCGTAGTAGTAGGGCGTTCCGTCGAGGACGAACGTGTTGCCGTCGACGGAGACGATCCCGGTGTTCTCGGCCGTGGCTGTCGGCGGACCGGCTGCGAGAGCTGCCAGGACGAGGAGCGCGGCCGGGAACCGCAGAACGCAGTGGCGACGCATGATCCTCCTCCTCTCGTTCGCAGGGCCGGCGGTGCGCGCTTCGCGTGCGCCCCTTGATCATAACAGGGAAGCTGTGCGTACAGCCACCGCGACTTGAAACTCAGTCGGACGAACGAGGAGCATCGGTTTCCGCAGACGCACATCGGAATGGAAGTAGCCATGAACGGCAGCGGAAGCGCGCTGCCGAATCGCTCGGTCCCGGTCACCGGGTCCGGCAGATCTTGGGGACGCGTTCGTCGGCCGCGACGGGGCTCCCGGGAAGGACCAGCAGCAAGGAGTGGTGTGATGAGAACAGCCGCCAGGCTCGTGACGTCCGTCGCCATCGTCGTCGTGGCTCTCGTGGGGGTTCATGTCTCCGCCGTCGCTCAGGAACCGTGCCCGTGCCAGCTTCCGGACAACGGTGCCGGCACCGTCACCATGCCGCCGAACTGCCTCGACGGATACATCGGGCAGCTCGAGATCGTGGACGGGCTCGTCGCTGCCACGATCGACATCGACGCGACCCTGTTCGATGTTCAGAACGTGCTCGAGATCATCGGTGGTGGACTCGGCGGGACGCAGTCGTCGTTCGACGCGACGCTTCGTCTGGAGATGTCCGGCACGGGTGCGCTGGACGGATTCACGCGAACGATCCACATGCCCGTCTCCGGCGTGGCCGACTGGGGACCGCGGGTTCTGAACGATGCACTGCAGGCCTTCCCCGGCGAACTGCTCGCGCTCGAGGGCGAGATACTCTTTGACCCCGACTTCGATGAGCTCCGGTTCCGCACGGGCTCGAACCTCGGGCTCCCGGCGGACGGAACGACGACGCTCACGCGCCTGGGCGGGGCCGGCACCGACTTCCAGGTCGACAGCTTCTTCGACATCAGCTACGAGATCGAGTTCGTGGGTGCGCTGGGCAGCGTCCTTCAAGACATGGGCGGAACGACCACGGGGAGAGACGCGACGCTCGAGGTGTGCTACAGCGCGTCACTTGTTGATGGCGTCACCTGGGGGACGATCAAGGCGCTCTATCGATGATCGGTTCGGGGGCGTGCCCGCCGTCCCCGGCCTGGCACGAACGAAGAAGAGACCCGCCCCGAGGGGCGGGTCTCTTCTTCGTTGGCGACTGTGATAGGTGCCAGGTCGGAGAATCTCGATCAGCGGTCGACCCACGCAATGGTCGCGGCGATCTGGATCGCAGGCTAGGTCCCACGCACCGCAAGTCCAGAAAACTCCAGCACCCGACGGGACCAATCGGCCGCGGTTCCGGCAACCGTCTCGCGCTGCGATTCATCCTGCCAGAGCTTCGGCCAGGCATGGTTCCAGCGAGAGAGCATCCGCTGCAGCTCTGCCAGTTCGACACGGGTCGCGACAGGCACATCGCGAGCTGTCCACTCGATGAAGAGCCCGCTCTCGACCACCAGACGAGATGCAACATCCGAGTACCCGTCTCGCCGAGACAGGGTGCCGATGCGAGCGAGGTTGGCAGCGAGCCCGCCCAGACGAACGTCGATGCCGTCCTTGAGATAGCGTTCGCGGATGGTCACCCAGTCGCTCATAGACCCCCCAGGAGGCGGCGAGCGATCTCGCTGACCCGAGCACGGACCGCGTCCTCCCCGATCTCCATGGAGAAGTTGCCCTGCCCGGGCCGGAGATTGATGAGGAGAAGGAGCTGCGACCTACGGCATGATCCCCTCGGTGATGTTCTCAATGAGCTGAGCCTTCTGTTCCTTCGAGAACACCCCCTCGATGACCTTGACAGTGGGAAACGGCATCGCGATTCCTCCTCCCTTCCGTGATCGGTTCGCTTCACCGCGGTTGGCTGGTCTTCCGATGAACCGCGAGGCCTGTTGATTGCCCCTGCCGCAGATGACGCCAACGGCCCACCGGAGTCGACCGGGCTCCCGGCTGGCGTCCCATCGGGTCCGCTCGCTCTCCGGCGGTCCGCGCCGGACGCTCGGCCCCGCTCGGATGCGGTTCTCAGAGACAGACGAGCCCGCGTCTGCCATAATGGAGTGGTGGGCCTCCGGCTGCATCCATACGGGCCCGCGCGACTCTAAGAAAAGAGCTTTCCAACAGGTGCGATCTGTCGCCCGAGTAGACCGGCGGCGAACTCCGCTCAGGGGACCTCCCATGATCGGCCAGATCATCTCCCACTATCGGATCATCGAGAAGCTCGGCGAAGGCGGCATGGGAGTCGTCTACAAGGCCGAGGACACGAGGCTCAAGCGAACCGTGGCGCTCAAGTTCCTGCCGCGCGAGCTGACACTGGACCCGAGGGCGAAGGAGCGGCTCGCTCGCGAGGCGCGGGCCGTCTCCGCCCTGGACCACGCCAACATCTGCACCATCCACGAGATCGACGAGACCGATGACGGTCAGATGTTCATCTGCATGGCCTGCTACGAGGGCAGTACAGTGCGCGCGAAGATCGACGACGGGCCGCTCGACCTGGACGAAGCGCTGGGCATCGCCGCTCAGGTGGCGGAGGGCCTGCGGGAGGCGCACGAGAAGCACATCGTTCACCGCGACATCAAGCCGGCCAACCTCATCGTCACACAGAGAGGCCGGGTGAAGATCATGGACTTCGGCCTGGCCAAGCTGGCAGGGCAGACACAACTCACCAGAGCCGGCGCGACCGTGGGCACCGTGGACTACATGTCTCCGGAACAGGCCCGGGGAAGAGACGTGGACCACCGGACGGACATCTGGTCGCTGGGTGTCGTTCTGTACGAGATGCTCACCGGCCGTCTGCCGTTCACGGGTGAGCACGCGCAGGCGGTGATCTACGCCATCCTGAACGAAGAGCCCGAGCCGGTGACGCGGCTCCGCCCCGATCTGCCGGAGGAGCTGGACTCGATCGTGAGCAAGGCGCTCGCCACCCTTCCGGACTCGCGGTACTGCGACGCCGGCGTCATGCTGGACGATCTCACGAACCTCCGCGGTGGATCGGCCTCCGCCGCTTTGACGGTGGAGGCTCCGGCCGCGGCTCCCGAGCCCTCGGTCGCCGTCCTGCCGTTCACGAACATGAGCGCCGATCCTGAACAGAAGTACTTCTGTGACGGCATCGCCGAGGAGATCATCCACGCCCTCGTACACGTCGAGGGGCTGCGCGTCGTCGCCCGCACCTCCGCTTTCGCCTTCAAGGACAGATGCGAGGACATCCGCGAGATCGGCAGGAAGCTCAATGCGGAGACGCTCCTCGAGGGGAGCGTCCGCAAGGCAGGCAGCCAACTCAGGATCACGGCGCAGCTCGTGAACGTTGCGACCGGCTACCACCTGTGGTCCAAGCGGTACGATCGAGAACTCAGGGACGTCTTCGAGATCCAGGACGAGATCTCGCGCAGCATCGTCGAGGCCCTCGAGATCGAGCTAAGCGGGAGAGAGCGTCGCGCTCTGAGTGCAAGACCGACGGACAACATCGACGCCTACCAGGCCTATCTCCGGGGACTGGACTACGCTGGACGGCCGGACTATACGGAGGAGGACTTCCGTCTGGCGGTGCAGATGTTCGAGCGTGCGATCGAGCTCGACCCCGCGTTCGCCCTTGCCCACGCCGAGCTTTCGAAGGCTCACTCCGCGCTCTTCTTCCACGGCCACGACCGCACCGAAGCGCGCGTGGCTCGGGCGAAGGAGGCGATCGACCGCGCTCTCGAGCTTGAGCCGACCCTGCCCGACGCCCACCTCGCCCTCGGCTGCTATCACTACTGGTGCCACCAAGAGTTCGAGCAGGCGCTCGCGGAGTTCGCCATCGCGGAAAGGGACCTTCGCAATGACGCCAGGATTCTCGCCGTCGTCGCCGCGATCCTCAAGCGGAAGGGGCAGGTCAGGCAGACTGTGGACCACTACAAGAAGGCCTTCGAGCTGAGCCCGCGAGACGCGAGCCTCCCCCACGAGATCGGATGCGCGTGCATGACGATCCGGGACTACGTCGAGGCCGAGCGCTACTACGACCGCTCCATCGCTCTCACCCCCGATCAAGGACTCGCCTACATCTGCAAGGCCTGGAACCACCTGCTCTGGCAGGGCGACATGGAGGGCGCTCGCCGTACTCTGGAGGCCATCCCCCGGAGGATCACGACCGCCTCCGCGCGCCCGGCGGCCCCGCTGTTCGAGATGTTCCGGCTGGAGCTGTTCGCCAGGAACTTCCAGAAGGCGCTCGACACGCTGGCTCCCGCTGCGATCGCCTTCGACGAGGGACAGTGGTGGTTCATCCCCAAGGCCCTCCTGGAAGGCTGGACCTGCGGGCTCATGGGCGATGGGGAGCGCGCACGCAGTCACTTCGAATCCGCCCGCGCCCTGCTGGAATCGGAGGCCGTCGAGCGGCCCGACGACGATCGCGTCAGGAGTTCTCTGGGCATCGTCTACGCCGGTCTCGGTCGGAAGGAAGATGCCATCCGCGAAGGCGAGCTGGCGGTAGAGCTCCTGCCCGTCTCAGAGAACGCGGTCGTCGGCCCGTTCCGCGTGGAAGATCTGGCCTTCATATACGCGCTCGTCGGCGAGCACGAGAAGGCTCTGGATCGGATCGAGTACCTTCTCTCCATTCCCTCCTGGATCTCTGCCCCCCTCCTCCGCCTCGACCCCAAGTGGGATCCGCTCCGGGAATCCCCGAGGTTCCAGTCGCTGCTGAAGAGGGAATCGAGCGGGAGCTGACGCATTCGGTCGAGAAGAGCGTCCTACCGCGGAGCCCGCTCGGTCGCCGTCCGGCTCTGCGTGGCGGACTCGAAGCCCAGACGGAGGCCTGCCAGTGCTGGCAGGCCTCCTCTCGTTGGCGTCCCCGGCGGAGTCGGCGGGCGCTCGGCGTCGTGCGGAGTCCGTCACCGAATCGGAAGGCCGGCAGATCTTCGTAGAAATGCGGCTGGTATTCACCTATGCTGCCAGCGTGGATCCGCCCCTGCGGGCTCGAGAGCCGGCGACGACCGAGCCGCCGAGCGAGCCTGGGACTCGCAACGCGAAGAACGTGGAAGCTGGTCTGCAAGGGACGAAGGGAGGAGCAATGAAGCACTTCCTGATCGCATGGATGTGCGTGGCGCTCGCCTCGCCGGCAGGATGGGCGCGGCAGGGAGCAGCACCTGACGTCGAGAACCCGGCGGACGCGGAGTCGACGCCCGGTCGGCCGGTGATCGCGGACGTTCTCGTCTGCATCGACATCGACGCGAGCCCGGGTCTCTTCCACGATCTCACCCAGCGCTACGTCGACGCATTCACGGCGGCCGGCGCAGCCACGGTCGCTACCGCGGCGACGGAGGTCTCAGGAGGAAGCATCAACTTCCCTCCGGACCTCACCGCGGCGAACTACCCGGTCGTCGTCGTGCTCGGGAGCGACAACTACCTCACGGGTCCCAACACGATCGACGCCAACGATGAGGCCGCCCTCGCCGCCTATCTCGACACCGGCGGGAGCCTCCTGCTCGTGGGTCAGGACTACATGTACGGAGCGCATCCCGACATGGACGGCCCCGGCAATCCGTGCTACGGATTCCCGCGCGATTACCTCGGGCTCGACATCTGCTATCAGGATTTCGACACTCCCCCACCCGGACTGGCCACGAGGGAGTTCGACCCGAGGTCGGCCGAGGCAACGATCACCGGAACGCTGACCTGGATCTTCGTGGGTATGGTCTTCCTGCTGGTTGCCGTGCTGGCGTTCCCTAACACCGGTTACTTCCTCACCGACCGGGCGACGACGACGAGAACCGGCGGCGTGGGATTCGGCTACGAGGGCCAGTACGGCAGCGGCGACGGAGTGGTCACCTACAACCAGACGCGCGGGTTCAAGACGGTCTGGTCCGGGGTCGAGCTGGCCGGCGCCGACGCCGACGACTTCGACGAGATCATCGCCACGCTCTACGACTGGCTCGACGACAGTTCGCCGGTCGAGCGCGCATCCTGGGGGGCGGTGAAGGCGAAGTTCCGGTAGGCGCAGGCCGCCTGAGTCGCGCTGGCGAGCGAACGCGCCCGAACCCGACGACGTCGGGACTTCCATGGCCACAACAGAGGACCCCGCCTTGCGGCGGGGTCCTTTGTTGTGGCGTCCTTCACGCCTGCTCGTTCGAAACACCTCGATCAGCAGTTTCAGAACGTGGACTCACTCAGGCGCGCGGCCATCCTGCGTCCCTGAGAGCAACGGAGTTCGCTACTTCCTCTTGCCCCTGAGATACACGTAGGTGGAGCTCTCGAGTTCGATGGTGCTCCCGTCCCGGAGCTTCGTCTCCGTCAGGAGCTCCTCGCCATCTACCTTGACGCTCCCTCTCACGTACCGCAGAACCGGAGGCGTCCCGTCCTCGGTGCCAATGAACTCCACCAGGGTCTCATCGAGCTCATTCAAGAAGCGGGCGCCCTTTCCCACCGGGATGCTGGGGAGACCCAGGTTCTCGATCGATACGTGAGGCCGCGCGGAGATGACGCCCGGGGAATCGAAACCAACGCGTTTCAAGTATCCCCTCACGCGCACCGTCTGTCTGCCTAGAGGTCTCGTGAAGTAGCCCGCCCACATCTTTCGCCTGTAGCTGCCGAGTGCCACGAAGCCGAGAAGGAGCGCGATCCCCGCGTTCGCCCACTGCCAGACAGTGACGTAGAGAGCTCCTCCGGGAGCCAGCGCGCGGTGATCCGGAGTCCCGACGACGGTCCCGGTTGGGGCGCTGTCGTCTGCCCGCGCGTCATCGAAGAGACTGGACGGACTCGAAACGGTCCCCGTGTTCCCCGCGGCCACGTTCGTCTTCTGGGGAGTATGGGTGGTCATGCGGGCCGCCACGATGTCCGACGTCACTTCGGAGAATGCGCCGGCGACCGCGTCGCTCGATGCGGCGTGGTGGTAGCGTGCACCAGTCCGCTCCGCGACATCACGAAGGAGATCGCCATCCACCTTGTCCGCGGGACCCAGACCGATCGTGTGGATCGCGACGCCCTCGTCTCCGAACAGTGAGGCGAGTTCGAGCAGACGCGTGCGGCTCGCACGGTAGATCTGGTCGTACTTCGACCAGTCGTTGTAGACCGGGATCAGCTTCCCGTCGGTCAGGACAACGACGTAGGCGCTGCGCTCCGCTCGGTCAGCTTCGTCGCCGAACCAGCCAGGGAGCACCTTCTGCCGCTCGCTCCAGGCGAGCTCGAGGCCGCGTGTCATGTCCGTCCTTTCCGCGTCGAAGACGGACCTCAGGGCTTCCTTGATGCTAGTTTTGGAGGCTTCGCCGGTGACGGCCATGGGATACGTCGCGAGCATCGAAGACGGCTCTTCGCCGTACCGGTACACAGAGATACGATCTCCGGGGGACAGGTGATCCACGAAGACCTTGACCTGCTCGATCGTCGGCTCTCCCCACCCGAGCCGCCCCATCGTTCCCGTGCTATCGATCAAGAAGACGTAGTCCGCAGAGGCGGACGCCGGGGTGGTCGTCGCCAAGATGGAGGCGGCCGTGACTGCCAGACACATCCATCGCATCGTCCCCATCTTCATCGCCTGTTCTCCAGGTCTGGGACGGTGTGGCTATCCGCGCAGTCGTTCCGTCGAGCAGGGTGCGCAACTGCACCGGCTCGATGCGAGGGCGAGGATCCTGCTCCGCGCCACTAGATGAGTGGGCCGTCAGTATTCTGACCCATAATCATGCAACGAGCGTGCCATAGGACGAAGCGTGTCTGCACACCGAGGGTCGAGCTGACCCTTGGGCAGCAAGGTTAGTCGGTTGGCATGAATCAGGGGACGAGACGCGATGAGCCTGTCAATGGGCATGATCTCGGCGGACAACCCGCCAGGGCTGACGGCCGACGGGTGCAAAGCACCCACGGCAGATGCAACGAGGACCCCGCCCATGGGCGGGGTCCTCTGTCTTGGCGTCCCCTGGTGAACGCTATCCGAACTCTGGAGTTCCGAGGCGGCTACGGCGTGTACCAGATCGGCGACGTGTAGGCACGCTCCTGGGTGGTCATCGGGGTGCCTTCGGGCATCTCGGCATCAAAGCGCAAGGCATCGTATGCGGTCCAGCGCGGCGTGGGAATCTCGAGCACGCGGACGTAGTAGAACGCGCGCTGGCCGGGATCGAAGTCGGGATCGGTCCAGACCGCGATGAGTTCGGGATCTCCGATCGTGTTGGTCCAGATGGCTCTCTCGACATCGACGGTGCTGCCCACGGGTGTCGTGCAGCGGCCGTCGGCGCCGATCGTGCGGCCGTCGGAGACCGCCACGTCGTAGATCCTCTCGCGGGCCTTCCCGTCGGCGGCGACCCAGCCCTTGATGATCTGGATGCGGTCGAGATTCCCGCTCATGGCGTCCTTCATGGCTGCCACGAGGAAGGTCGGCGCCTTCCCGTCGGGCGCGCTCCTGAGGTCGCCACCCATCGGGACCCCCTTGGCGTACCCGTTGGCCGCGGGGAGACGGCTCTGGGCGTCCTCTTCCGCGAAGTCCCAGCCGCCGAAGAAGCGGACGAGCATCCGAGAACCCGTGGTGGCGTAGGTCTCCTTGCGCTTCATCGCGTCCCAGAGCGCTTCTCGCGTGTTCTCGGTGGCCCAGACGGCGGCGTACCCGGAGGAGGCCATCTGCCAGCCGTAGATCTTACCGAACTCTCCACCCACGGCGATGTGGGTGACGCGCTCGGGTGAGGGCTCGACGCCCGAGTGCTTGCCGAAGAAGTTCTCCTCTTCCACGGCGGGCATCGACGTGTGGGAATCCGTGCTGCCGATCTGGCCGTACTTGTACGGATCCACGCCGAGCTTCTCCCCGAACTCGAGACCGCGCTTGAGTCCGGAGCGCAGATACTCACCCGGGAGCATCTCGTCCGTCTTGGCCTCGCTCATGTCGAGGTTCCCGAGATCCCACGTCTCGTAGTCGGCGAACTCGTCATCGGGAGACAGGAACGGATGAGCCTCACCGTCGCCCTTGATCTGGGTCGTCTCGTAGAGCGGCTCCCACATCTGGCGCTTCTCGGCGTACTCCTTCGTGATCTTCTTCCCGGACAGCGTCTCGACGTCGAACATGAGTCCGTTGCTCAGGTTCCCGTTGTGAGGGATGGCGAGAACCCGGCCACCGGTCTTCGCCTCGTACGCGGCGAGGTGCTCCCAGAGGTCCTCGGGGTCAGCGCTGTCGCCGAGCGTGAACGGGATCACCTGACCCGCCTTCTCGACACCATCGCGGAAGACCATCACGCGGTGCAGGTTGTTTCCCCCGACGAGCGAGGTCCACTCGTACCCGATGAAGGCGGTGAACCGGCCGGGGTCGTTGTACTGCTCGGCCGCCTCCACCATCTCGTCCCAGACCGGCCTCATGAGCTCGGGGTCGTTGGTCGCCCACGGCAGCGTCCCCTGACTGAACTGGTTGATGAGCTCGAGAGCGGCATTGACCGCGGCCTCCCCGCCCTCGTTGATGGCCTCGTGCCAGCGCCGGCCTTCCTCCGCGCCCATCAGCAGCGGATCGCCCGTCAGCAGCATCGGGAAGAACCCCATCCCGTCGGAGTGGTCGGCAATGACCACGAAGTCGAGCGGTCGCCCCAGGCGGGCCTTGTACCCCGAGCTGGCCGTGACCTCCTCTCCCCGAGTGAAGCGATAGGCCTCCTCCACTCCGAGCTGGTTGCCGAACACGCCTGCGTCGACCGAGAGCGAGGTGTGAAGGTGGGTGTCTCCGAAGTAGACGTTGGTCGGGAACCCCCGGTTCGCGTAGGGGGAGAACTCCCTCCTTGGGAGCTCCATGGCGTCCTCGTCGAGGAGGGACGCGGGGTAGGCCGTCTCAGCCTGCGCGTACACCGAGGCTCCGAGAAGGACCATCACGGCAACACAACGAATCAGCGTTCTCATGCTCGTACCTCCGTCCTCTCTCCAGCTGACATCGTGGGCAAGGCGCGCCGCAACGCGACGGTTGCCCCGGGACGCACCAACACCACCGCTGCAGCCGTGTGTCAGCCGGTGTGCACCGAGCTCACTCCACCAGCTCGATCTCGCCCGGCCGCCAGGTCTTGTCGAACCACGCCTCGGTTGGGCTGTAGAGACGCAAGACGGAGAACCAGCCCTTGCCGGGAACGGTCTGGGTCCAGTTCGCCTCCTTGCCGGCTGGTGCTTCGGGTCCGAAGTAGAGATCGATCGACCCGTCATCATTGACGATCATCTTGTCGCGCTGGCTCTGCTTGCTCGGGAAGGGCTGGCTGGTCTGGAGCTCGGAGCGGGTCTGCGGGTCATAGACGCACACCGACCAGAACTTCTCGGCGGGAGGATCCTGGGGTATGTTCAGCGTGTAGTTCTTGCCGCCGTCGAGGTAGTTGCCCTTCGCATCCAGATAGCCCCAGGCGTATTGTGAGCCTTTGCCGATCAACTCCCACGTCATGGCCGGCGTGTTGACTGTCGCCATGTAGTAGAATTGGGTGCGCGCATCCAGGTTGCGCCCGCCCCTGCCCTCGTCCACGAGGTACTCGTAGTTCCCGGCAACGAAGCCCCTCTTCCAGTAGCTGCCCTCATAGAGAAACGCCGACTCTTCGCGTTCGTACCAGAAGATCGTGCGCGAAGTCGCGTTGGCCACCGCAGCCGCCTCAGTCAGGAGCTTCTTCATTCGGGCGTCCGGGGCAAAGGGCTTGCCCTTCTGGATGCCGATGGACGAGAACAGTCCCCGCAGCTCGGGATCGAGCATCTCGACCGGTTCACGATCTATGACGGTGTGGAGTTCTTCGAAGAAGTGGTAGTCATTGGCATGTATGGTGTTGAAGTACTTCTTGGAGCCGCTGATGAACTCCATCGCGGGGGGATTCGCTGCCCTGGCGAGGGGATAGATTCTCAGGCCTTCTCTCCACATCTTGGTCGCTGCGTCCGGCTTGCCGTCGACGAGAAATCCGCGCAGCGCGACCCAGTTCACCCAGCTGGTCGACTTGGCGGTGAAGTACCCGTCAGGGACGTCACCCTCGTAGCCGGGCGGAAGGATCAGGTACTTGCCACCTTCGCCCTTGTCGGGACCTGGAGGGCCCATGTCGATCACGAAGCGGAAGAAGGCGTCGTTGACAGTTCCCGGGCCGGCCCCTGCCGGGATCTCGATCACCGTCGGGCCGTCTTTCTTGAGATCGATAAAGGGGACGCAGTAGACCGTGCTGGTGTTGCCGGTGAGAAACAGGGGATTGCTGTCCATCAGCTGATCGAAGATCACGACCTGGTTCGAACTCGTCGCGCCGAGTTCCGCCAGACCGAGCCGAAGCGCCTCCAACGAAGTGGCAGGCATCCCGTTCAGAAAGGTCTCCACGCCGCGAAGGAAGTCGAGGTTGTCATAGAGCAGCGCGGCAGTCTCGTCGGTGGGGATCCCGTCGAAGAACTCGAGGGTGCCGATCCTCGTCTCGACCTTGTCCGGGGTCATGATGCTCTGCGGGATCTTGCTGTTGTAGCCCGGTGTCGGTTCCTCGGCAGAGACCGTCGCTGCGAAGAACGCAGTCGCGAACAGCGCAAGGACAGCAGATCTGCAGACCGTGACGGTCAGGTTCTTCCCGCTCATCACATGTCTCCTTTCGTACGCGCTGAGGTGGCCGCCAATCTCGCCCAGGAGCGGCGAGTGGATCATCACAGGAAGCGGGCCCCCGCCGTGGTGCAACCTCAATACGCGATTGCGCTCCTCCCGGAGAGTCCTGCGGCCGTCACGAACGACCGGCAGCACGGCGGGAAGAGCGCGACCGTGCTCGCCGGGCGAACGCGGAGTCCGCCCGCTCGTGCATACACCGCGCGTTGATGATGCGTTTGTAGGCTCGGTCGGCGTTCGTGATGCGCCCCCGGCCCGTCGGTCAGCGGATCAGAACCGCACTCCGAGGGTCGCGTAGACCCCGTCCCTCCCGGCGAAGACATACTTCGCCTCGAAGAACGTCGGCAATGAACCGAGCTTGAGGTTGGTCCCGGCGCCGAGGTTCACCCCGAACTCGGCGTCCGAGGCCCATGTGACGTTCGCTCCGGCAAGACCGTACCATGAGGAGGTCCATTCCTCACTGAAGGCGAAGACACCGTTCACGTTGGCGCTCCAGTATTCATGGTCGAAGTAGTAGCCGATGTCGGGCAACAGGTGCCACTTGCCCGAGAGATTGAAGGTCGTACCGACGACCGCGCCGAAGTTGCCTCCGTCGAAATCGTACGACGCTCCCAGGGTGAATGCCCCCGCGGCGACTCCGGGTCCGCCGATGATCACCAGCAGACAGATCGCTGCGACCAGTCCCTTCATACTGCGCCTCCTTCTCTCCAAGTTCGCTGCGCCTCCAACGGGGGGATTCTGTCAGATGAAGCGCATTGACGCAAGCCCCGAATCGGAGGGCGAGGCTGGCTCCCTTGACGGAGCACGGTTCCCAGCGGAATGCCCACCATCGCTGGCGGGCCTCTCCTGTTCTGGCGTCCTTGACTGGTCTCAGTTCGAAACACCTCGATCAGTGGCTTGAGGACGTGGATTCGCTCAGGCAGGCGGTAGACCGCGCAGGCCAGGGAGCCGTGAAGACACCCTCACCCTGCGAGTGCCGTCGATCTCAGCGTTCCCCGAAGTGGTTTCGAAGCAGTGCGGGCAGCGACAGGGAGGAGGCGACAGCGCGTCAGAGAGAAACTCGCTCCAACGGACACGACGTTCCAGCTGTCCGCCCGC
Organism: bacterium; assembly: GCA_025774245.1. GTDB lineage: Bacteria > Joyebacterota > Joyebacteria > Joyebacterales > Joyebacteraceae > JALGVN01. The sequence goes on along the minus strand of JALGWI010000081.1, from coordinate 519 downwards.
AACTCAACGGCTCGGTTGCAGCGGCGGCGTGCCGGCGCCACCGCCGCAACCGATTGTCAGCCGGGACAGCGTCGGGCAGATCCTACTTCACCTCTCTCACCTCGACGGTGACTCTGCGGATCTTCCCGGTGAAGCGAGTCTCGTCGCGCCCGACACCGATGCCTTCGGCGACCGGCGTCTGGTTGTCGAGACCAACGTCAGCCGTCTCGTCGGCGGAGAAGATCATGGGCTGCGTTTTCCCGATGCGACCTTCGGCGACCTTCTTGCCGTTCACGGAGAGCGTGGCCATGCCGCCCTTGCCGAGTCCGCCTCCGTCGTAGACGAAGTCGAGTACGACCGTGGCGGCCCCCGCAGGAACCGCGCCTTCCCCCGCGACTGTGAACTGCTCGAGCCCGAGCCAGTTGTAGATGTAGGCCGGCCTGCCGTCCTTCATATAGAGAGACCACCCGCCGAAACGGCCGCCCTGAGCCAGGATCACGCCGTTCGCGCCGCCCTCCGGAATCACCAGCTCGGCCGTGA
>JALGWI010000117.1 GCA_025774245.1 bacterium | reverse complement strand
GGCCTTGTCGCCCAGATACCCGGCGTCGCTTCCGCTGACCGCGCCGATGGTGGCGTAGGACAGGTCGAACTCGAAGCAGAAGTCGAGGCGGTCCTCGGTCACGTACTGCAGCACGATGCTGGTGGCGGTCCACGCTTCGCCCACGGAGACGACGTCGGGCTTCACCGCCTTGACGTGCGCGTTGTAGTCCTGCCAGAACTGCAGCGTCGACGCCGTGTTCTGGAGTTGGCTGCCTTCCTCGATGATGTAGAGCACTGCATCGAGGCGGAAGCCGTCGACGCCGATGGTGTCGAGCCAGTAGGTCGCCGTGTCGAACATCCTGTCCTTCACGGCTGGGGTCTCGTAGTTGAGATCCGGCATGCCGCCCCAGAAGAGGCCGTAGTACCAGCCCGAGGAATGCCAGTGCCAGACGTCCTGGCCCCAGGGACCGGTCTGGCCGGGATCGCTCGGTGACCAGCGGAAGTAGTCACGGTAGACCGGGCTGTGCTGAGCAGACGCCACGAACCACGGATGCTGGTTGGAGCAGTGGTTCATGACGTAGTCGATGATGACCTTGATGCCGCGGGCGTGAGCGGCGTCGAGGAACGCGAGGAAATCGGCCATGGTTCCGTAATCGGGGTTGATGGCGCGGTAGTCGACGGCGTCGTAGCCGTGGTAGCTCGGCGCGTCGTTGATGGGCATGAGCCACAGACCTGTGATGCCGAGGTCGTCGTCGGTGGCCGGGTCGCCGTCGTTCAAGTAGTCGAGCTTCTGCGTCAGACCCTGGAGATCGCCGATCCCGTCGCCGTCGCTGTCGTAGAAGCTGCGCACGAGGATCTCGTAGAAGACCGTGTCGTTCCACCAGTACAGCTCGCCGATACCGCCGTTCGGCGCGGCGTCGCTGTACCAGACGAGGATCGTGTCGTCGGTGGCCGGCACCGTGTAGACGCGGTTGTTGCCGGCGCCGGGGAACTCCTCGCTGCCGTCCCACTGGCCGTTCATGCGGAACTTGAATTCGATGTACTCGGACGGAGTGAATCCGTCGATGGCGACCTCGTAGATCGTGTCGCCGTCGGCATCGGCCAGGGGCGTGAGCGGGTCGGTGCCCCAGTCGTTGAAGGTGCCGGCGAGGTCCACGAAGTCGCTCTCGGGGTCGAAGTTCTCGAGCTCGATCTGGTAGGCCATGCGGACCTGGAACGTGACCTCCACGGCCCAGGCGTTGGTGGCGGTGACGAGCGCCGAGGCGAGTACAACGATCGCGAGTGCTCTCATCAGGCTGCCGTTCATGGCTGGTCTTCACCTTCCGCAGTGTGACGTCGGGATGGGCGGCGGAGCTGTACTCTATTATAACACGTCCGGGCCAGTCGGTTCGATGCCGGACCTGCAGAGGGTGGTGTATCAGTTCGTGTGTAGAAAGGGCTTGGGACAACCCCGGGTCCTGATATAGAAAGCGGGCACATCCGGGATCCGGCCCTCGCCTGAGCAGGCGGGGGCCGCGCTTTCAGGTGCTGCCGCTGCGGTCAACTCGCCGGCAGCGCTCGCGACCTTCTGCTAGGAGTCTGACTCCTAGCCCTTCGGCCGGATCAACTCCTGGAACGGCGGGTGGTCGCGGAGTGGCTCGAGGTTCGGGTCCGAGTGGAGGTTGGGGCCGTACTGGTACCCGCGGGCGAACGCCTTGCGGAGAAGCTCGACGGCCTGCTCTCGCTCACCGACGAGCGCCGCGATGCAGGCGCCCCAGTAGAAGTTCTCCCCGAACATGTACGGGCGGTCGAGACGCTCCAGCTCCTCGCGGATTCGAAGGGCCTCTCCGTGGTCCCCCGTCCTCGCCGCCAGACAGCCGAGCATCCCTGCGTACGCGATCCCGTCTGGACTCGCCTGAACCAGTGCCGTGAGGACCGCACGGGCCCGAGTCCATTCCTCAGTCAGACAGAGGAGCGCCGCGAAGCGGTGCCAGTACGCGTCGTCGACCTCTTCCCTCGGCTGGTTCTGCCACCAGTCGATCCCGCGACTCGCGATCCGGAGCGCTCCCTCTGTGTGTCCATGCGCGCGCAGCTCGACGGCTGCGGCATGCATGACATCGATTGGGGACCCGACCCGGGACGGCGTGGCCAGAACCTCGTCGATGACGTCGTCGACCTCCTGCACGCGGCCGGCGGCCGCCAAGGCGCGGGCCTCTCGTGCGCGCAACGTGATGACGTCTGGGAAGTGCTCGATTGCCCTGCGCAGGCCCTCGAGCTCGCGGTCGTAGTTCCCCAACATGTGGTGAGCGTCCGCCGCGGTGGCAGGCCCCCAGGTCCACGCGAGAGATGCGCTTGCGGGTTCTTGTTGCCTGTAGGGCTCGTAGGTCTCGAGCGTCTCCATCGGGCGGTTGAGCCAGAGCGCCCTGAGACCGATCAGGAAGTAGAGGAGGTCGCTTCCAGGGTCCAGCTTCGCCATCTCGCGGAGGATACGCAGACTTCCCTCGTGGTTGCCCCGTGTTCGCGCCATGTTGAAGTCGACCGAGAGGAGGTCGAGGCGCCCGAGCGCCTCTCTGTTCCTGTCGAGAAGCCGGAGAATGGAGTCCGCCTTGGCCCACTCACCGATATCGGCGTAGGCGCCCACCATGAAGAGGCGCGGCGGCATGAATGTCGAGTCGATCGCTGCCGCGTGCCCGAAGAGGTAGATTGCCTCGGGGCGGCCCTCGAAGAGCAAACCCAGCCCGACGACGTACTCACGGTAGGCCTCGAAGATGGGCGGCTGTGAACCGAGGGATGGGTCGAAGTCACTGACCAGGGCACCCATGATGCGTTGCCGCAGAGTTTGAATGGTCTCCATCGGGGCCTCGCGCGATCCGAGGACCGCAGCCGGCGCGTAGATGAGGCTTCCGTCCTCCGCGTTCGTCACCTTGGCGTGGAAACGGAGATTCTCTCCTTCAAGGAAGTACGAACCCGAGACGACCGTGCCGGCACCGGTCTGGTCGGCCAACTTGCGCAGCTGTGCCGCACCGCGAAGGTCACCGGCTTCCGCGCCCACCGCGCGTGAGGTCCGGAGGGCAGTCACCGCCGACACGACGTCGACCTCGCCCGTCTGGGACAACCCTTGCCCGATCCAGTCCGCCACCATGGGCCCGATCGGATCGAGCGACTCATCGCCAGTCAAGTTCTCAAAGGCCGCCACCACGACTCGATCGGGATCGACATCGAGCCTCGGCGCCCTGGACATGTTCCACACGAGCCCTGCCACGGCCACGACGACGACGGCCGCACCCACGGCCAGACCCTTCCTCCACCGTCCTGCGCCCGAGACGGCTCCGAGCTCCCGCGGAGGACCAGCGGTCCGAGTTACCGTCTCGACCGCAAGGGATCTCCCGATCGCCCTGAGATCGACCAGCATGTCGGACACGGTCTGATAGCGTTCCTCCGGGCGCTTCGCCATCGCCTTCGAGGTGATCCGTTCGAGTTCCATCGGCACGCCCGTCCGGAGGGACGTCATCGGCGCCGGCCTGCTCGTAATGGCCACCGAACGGCCGCTGCCCGGTGAGCATCTCGTAGAACATCACACCGAACGACCAGATGTCCGTCCGGTGATCGACGTCCAGACCTCGCGATTGCTCCGGCGACATGTAGGCTATCGTCCCGGTGGTCGTCCCGGTCTTGGTGAGTCGCGCCTGTCCCGGCGACTTGGCCAGGCCGAAGTCCATGATCTTGACTCTGCCCTCGGGCGTCACCATCACGTTCCCCGGCTTCACGTCGCGATGAACGATGCCCTTCTTGTGTGCCGCCTCAAGTCCCTCCGCAACCTGGACGGCGAGATCGATCGCCTCGTCGAGCCTGAGGGGACCTTCCGCGATCCTGTCCCTCAGGCTCTCGCCCTCGATCATGGCCATGGCGATGAACGTCTGTCCGTCGGCGTCGCCGGTCTCATGGATGGTGCAGATGTTCGGGTGATCGAGAGCCGCGGCGGCCCGCGCCTCGTGAAGGAAACGGGCCTTCGCTTCCGAATCGCGGGTC
>JALGWI010000080.1 GCA_025774245.1 bacterium | reverse complement strand
GCACGCGCCGTGCAGGGTCGACTTCGTCGTCGAGGACAGGATCGAGACCGCGCCGAGCGGGAAGTACTTCTACGCCGTGTCCAAGGTCACGGTGGGGACACCGGACTGGTAGAGTATCGAAGCACCGCTGGCTGCGACGTGGCCTCGCCAGGCGCAGCAGTGGGACGATCTCGAGACCTTCGAGGACAGGAGGAACCGGCGTCTCGCTGATCTCCTCGCGCACACGGTGACGCGCATCCCCTATTACATAGACTGCATGAGCGGCCTCTCGCTCAATGCGATCCGCGACGACCCCCTCGGAAGCCTGGCGCGGTTTCCCATTCTCGAAAGGGAGGACGTGCGGGACCGGCTCGACGACCTCGTCTGCGAGATGGGTCGCGGGACCATCAAGGACCACACGAGCGGCTCGACGAACATGCCGGTCGACTTCTACCGCGACAAGCACTCGGTGTCGGCATCTCTCGCGACGACGCAGCTCGGACTCGATTGGGCGGGCGTCGAGCGCGGGGAGCGCCGAGTCCTTCTCTGGGGCACACCTGTCGATCCCAACGAGAGGCCGTTTCTGAACCGCGTGGTCGATTCGCTGCACGACAGGGTCGTGCTCGACACTAACCTCCTGAACGACGAGCGCATGTACAAGTACATCGAGATCATCAACGCTCGCCCCGTGGTGTCGCTCGAGGGCTACCCGGCTGCGTTCGATCAGCTTGCGCGGTACGCGAGACGCGAGGGCCTCGCGATCACGCCACCCCGCGTCATCGTCACCGCCGGGTTCACGCTGTTCGACCACATGCGCACTCAGATCACCGAGGACTTCGGCGCTCCTGTCTTCGATCACTACGGGAACAGGGAGGTCGGCAGAGTGTCCGGGGAGTGCGATCGGCACGAGGGGATGCATGTCTTCGGAGAGACGACGATCGTCGAGGTCGTGGGTGAGGACGGGCGTCCGGTTCCCGACGGGGAGATCGGCGACATCGTCGCTACCCATCTCTGGAGCTACACGATGCCGTTCACCCGCTACCGGATGGGAGACCGGGGAGAGATGGGCACCGAGCCGTGCAGCTGCGGGCGCGTCTACCCGCTCCTGGCGCGCGTCCACGGGCGGAGCGGTGAGAGCTTCCTCCGAGAGGACGGCGCGCTCGTCATCCCCGACGTCTTCCTGCACATCCTCGGGTGGGAGTTCAGTACGCCGGAGGTCCGCAAGTTCCAGATCGTCCAGGAGGACGTCGACCGCATCAGGGTCCGCTTCGTTCCCGAGCCCGGGAGCGACGGGTACTCCCCGGAGGAGCGGGAGGGGATCACCGCGTCCGTCCGGGAGCAGATGGGATCGCCCTGCGAAGTCGATTTCGTCGCCGAGGACGACATCGAGCCGGCCCCGAGCGGCAAGTACGTCTTTGCGGCGTCGAAGGTCGCGGCGGGAACGCCGCACTGGTAGCCGGCGTCGCGACCACGGTCGCAGCCGAAGGCGAGAACGACCTCGAGCACACGTCGTCGCCAAAGGAGATGCGTTGCCAAACCTGAGGAAGACCTTCGCCACCAGGGTGATCGACCCCATCGTCTGGAAGCGCAAGCGCATGCCGGTCGGCGCGCAACTCAAGGAGTTCCGCGCGCAGCAGTGGGACGACGCCGAGACCGTCGAGCGTCGGCAGGCGGACCGTCTGCGCGGGCTCCTCACCCACGCGGTGACGCGCGTCCCGTACTACAGAGAGCGCGTGACCGACCTCACGCCCGCCGACATCGAGGCCGATCCGTGGGCGAGTCTCGCGGCGTTCCCGATCCTCGAGAAGGAAGACGTTCGGCACCGCCTCGACGACCTCACGTGCGACATGGGGCGGGGGAAGATGATCGAGCGGACGGGAGGCTCAACCGGCCTGCCGCTCGTCTTCTATAGAGACCGGTACTCGCAGACCGCGTCGTTCGCGTCGACGCAGCTCTTCTACGACTGGGCGGGTGTGGGTCGCGGCGAGAGACGCGTCCGGATCTGGGGCTCTCCGCGCGACTTCGCCGCCCAGCGGTCGCCCGCGATGCGCTTCCTGAACTTCTTCCACGACCGGACCCTGCTCGACGCCTTCGCCATGGGCGAAGCCCAGATGCGGGAGTACATCCGCTTCCTGAACCGGCGTCCGCCGGTCTCGTTCGAGGGATACACGACGGCGATCTACAACCTTGCGGAGTTCGTCGATCGTCGCGGTCTCGAGGTTCCGACTCCCCGCGTCGTCGTCGTGGGCGGATCGACACTGCACCCGCACATGCGGGAGAAGATCGAAGCCGTCTTTCGGGCGCCGGTCTTCGACCACTACGGCAGCCACGAGGTCGGGGTCACCGCGGCGGAGTGCGACCGGCACAACGGACTTCACGTTTTCGGTGAAACGTCGTTCGCAGAGCTCGTCGATCGGAACGGCCGCCCCACGCCCGTCGGTGAGCTCGGCGAACTCGTCGTCACGCAGCTCTGGGAGTACACGATGCCGTTCATCCGGTATCGGACGGGGGACCAGGCGGTCATGAGCGGCCGCGCCTGCGACTGCGGGCGGGCGTATCCGCTCCTCGACCACGTCGCCGGGCGAAGCAACGACTGCTTCGTGCGAGCGGACGGAGGTCTGGTCGTACCCGAGATCATGACGAGGCTCTTCGGACTCGTCTACAATACGGGCGACGTCAGGTCGTTTCAGGCGATTCAGGAGTCGATCGATGGCATCACGATCCGGGTCGCTCTGGAGCCTGCCTCCGACGGCCTCCCGCAGGAAGTGCAGGAAGGGATCGCGTCGCGCATCCGGGAGACGATGGGCGCGCCCTGCGAGATCGGGTTCGAGTTCGTCGACGAGATCGAACCGTCACCGAGCGGGAAGCACTTCTACCTGATCTCGAAGGTCGCCCGGGAGGCGGCGTCAGCGGGCGCGGCCCCGGGGGCGGCACCGCCCGGGTCCGCGTCCCCGGAGCGAGAGGAGCGCTAGCGATGGCACACTGGCGCGCAGGCCTCCTGGACAACGTCGTGGATCCGCTGGTATGCGCGGCAAGGCGGCTGCCGGTCTCCGCCAGACTCGCGGAATTCCGCGCGGCGCAGTGGGACGACGTGGAGACAATGCGCCGGCGTCAGGAGAAGCGCCTCGCCGGCATCCTCATCCACGCGTCGACGCGCGTGCCACTCTACGTGGAGCGCACGCGGGGCCTCTCGCCGGAATCGATCGCCGCGGAACCAAGGGCGGCGCTCGAGGAGTTTCCGCCGCTCGAGCGCGACGACCTGCGCAATCACCTCGACGATCTCACGTGCGAGATGGGGCGGGGGACGATGTCGTGGGCGACCGGCGGGTCGACGGGGATACCCGTGCGGTTCCGCCGCGACCGTCACTGCCTGGCGGCGACGCTCGCCGCGACCCAGCTCTTCAACGAGTGGGCGGGTGGCCGGCGGGGCGACCAGCACATCAAGGTGTTGAGCGAGCTGCGGGGTTCCACGCGCCGGCGCACGATCGGCAACCGCGTGGCGGACTCTCTGAACTCGCGGATCATGCTCGACGCGTACCGAATGACGAAGGCGAGGATGCGCGAGTACGTGGAGGTCATGAACCGACAGCCGCCGGTGCTTCTGGAGGGGTACGCGAACACCCTGGACCATTTCGCGGGATTCATGCAACGGGAGGGCCTGAGCATTCCGCCGCCGCGCGCGGTTCTGTCGGAAGCGAGCATGCTGCTTCCTGCCATCCGTGAGAGGCTCGAAACGACGTTTCGGGCTCCCGTCTTCGACAGGTACGGCACTCGGGAGGTGAGCGGCATCGCCTCCGAGTGCGACGCGCACGATGGCCTTCACATCATGAGCGAAACCACCCTGCTTGAGCTCGTCGACGATCGGGGGCGCGCCGTCGACGAGGGCGAGACCGGTGACGTCCTTCTCACGAGCCTGTGGAACTACACGATGCCGCTCATCCGCTACCGCGTGGGGGACCGGGCGGCTCGGGGGGCTACGCACTGCAGTTGCGGCAGGCCCTATCCCAAGCTCGCGAGCATCGAGGGGAGATCCACGGGCGGATTCATCAGACACGACGGCACGATGGTGTTCCAGGGCCACCTCATGCTCGTGATGGGTGAGGAGTGCGATCCCGATCACATGATCAGGTACCAGATTGTCCAGGAGACCGTCGACAGGATCGTCGTCATGGTGGTACCGCCCCCGGGGACCACGGGGCTCTCGGCGGACGAACGCGAGAGGGTAGCGGAGGGGATTCGAGACGCCATGTGTGCACCGTGCGAAGTGGACTTCGAGCTCGTCGACGACATCGAGCCGACGCCGGCCGGGAAGCACCTGCACGTCGTGTCGAAACTGCCCGGTTCTTCAGGCGTCACTCGCGGTGCATCTCCCGACTGCGAGGAACCGTGAACCGCGACCTCGAGGCGAAGGGATTCCCAGGGCGGCCGGCGCGCCCGGCCGCGCCGCGGAGATCCGGTGTGCAGGACGCGGCCGCCGCCCTCTCGTCGAGGGTGGCGAGCTTCGCGATCTCGCTCGGCATCCAGGCGAGCCTCGCGTGGTTCCTGGGCCCTGCCGATCGAGGATCGTACGCGGTCTGCCTGCTCTTCGCGAATCTCCTCGGACTCGGATTCCGGTTCGCGACCGATCTCGCAGGGCGGTACGCCGTGGCGTCCGGTCGCATGTCGAAGCCCGAGGCCGTCTGGAGCACGGCGTCTGCTCTTCTCGTCGCGTCGGGGCTCGCCGTCTTGGCGGGCCGCCTTCTGATGGAGACGGATCTCCCGATCTTCGCCAAGGCGTCGCGGTCGTCGTTCCTCGTCGCTCTGGCCGTGATACCCTTCGCTGTTCTCGGCCAGGGGTGCGTGTCGCTTCTGGTCGGCCTCGGCCGGATCTCCTGGATGGCCGTGATGATGGTGGCCGCATTCCTGGCGCAACTCCTCGCGGTGCTCGTGCTCGTGAGGGGATTCGACATGGGTGTCGAGGGCGCGCTCGCCGCGGCGATGGCGGCCGGGTCGACCCGCATCGTGTTCACCGTGATCGCCCTTCGTCAGGAGCGCGCGTTCGCGCGCGTTCGCCTCAGACTCGCGCACTACCGCCTGCTCCTCTCGTACGGCCTCCGGGCGTACGTGCACAGGGTCGGCAACACGATCAACGTGCGGGTCGGAACGATGGTCCTCGCATTCTTCGCGACGCCGGCGGAGATCGGGATCTTCGCGGCGGCGTCGGGCCTGATGACGCAGCTCCTCCTGCTTCCGAACTCCGTGTCGAACACGCTCTTCTCCCGCGTCGCGTCCGACGAGAACGGGAAGCCGGAGGTCGTGAGCCAGGCGGCCAGGATCACCGGCATGGTCGCGGGCGCGGGTCTCGTTCTCCTCTGCGCGCTCGCACGGCCGATCGTCGCGCTGCTCCTCTCACCGAGGTTCCTGGCGGCCGTCCCGCTCATCTGGATCATGGCGCCGGGTGTGTTCCTCCGGGCGACGTCGAAGATCCTCGTTCCCTTCTTCATGGGAACGAACCGACCGGGCGTCTGTTCGTGGGCGGTCGGCACCGGCATCGTCGTCAACGTCGCTGCGCTCCTGCTCCTCCTCCCCGCCATCGGTCTCGCCGGCGCGGCATGGGCGATGACGCTCGGCTTCCTCGCGAGCAGCATCGTTTTTGTCGCGGCGTTCCGGCGTGTGACCGGGATGAGCCTGTCGGAAGCGTGGAGTCCGAGAGCCGGGGACGTGGCGAGGATCGCGGAAGCGATCGCAGATCTCAGGAGGCACGGGTTCAGGCCGCAGCTCGCCTGGCGGCACCCCCGGCCGCCGGTTCCGGAGCGCGAGTGAAGCGGCGCTGCCTCACCCGCGGATGCGGGCCGTCCACTCGATGGCTTTTCTGAGCAGGACTCCCGCGCGGCGGTTCAGCGGGGACCGGGAGACGAACCTCCTTGCTTCGTCGAAGTGGACGAAGCGCTCCTTGTTACTCTGAACGAAGCGGAGCGCCGCGTCGAGCGCCGGTTTCTCCATCGTGTTGAGGTGAAGGCAGAACGTCAGCACGCCAAGAGGGAGCGGGACCGCCCCCGGCGTGGCGAAGAGCTGGGGAACGAAGAGGAGTCCGTTCCGCTCGAACGGGTAGAGCGCAAGCCCGTCCGTGATCGTTGTGAACCCGGCCTCGCGGAGCGCTGCCTCGGTCGTGCTGTCGAAGGAGTGCCCGGGCGCCATGAAGGTGTCGGTCTCGATTCCCTGCTCCGTCAGGATCCTCCTGCCCTTCTCGACCTTCTCGATCTGCTCGTCGAACGGAAGACCCGCGAACTCGCTGCGGTCCGAGAGTCGGAGGGTGCCGCCGGACTCCGTGACGTACAGATGCTGGTAGCCGTGCATCGCGAGCTTCCAGCCTCGGTCGCGCGCGGCGCGCATCTCGTCCCAGAACCCGTCCGGGCGCTCGGGGAAGGTGAGGAGGAACGGGTCGCGGTTGTCGGGGATGACGCCCAGAAGAGGGCGGACACCGCACGCCTCGACGGCGTCCCTCACGCGTCGGTAGTTGTCCCAGTGCATGCTGGGCGCGATGTCGTCGAGACGGAGGATGTACCTGGCAGACATTCGCAGAAACCTCACGGCGGCAGCCGCGCGCCGGAATCCAGCTTCGGCTTCACTGCCACGATGAAAGCGGCTCGTGTGGAGAACGCCCCCGCACGTTCCAGAAGTCCCCCGACGCAGCTACACGGGCGACAGGACGCACGCCTGCAGCGTAGCACCGCTCGCGCGGCCCAACAACCTCGGATGCTGCTTCGCCGAAGCCACCACGGATGGGACGCCGGCGGCCGGTGCTGGTGCTCCAGCCCCGCGAATGCTCACGCTCCGCTACGATGTGTGTGCTAGACTTCCCATGGAGGGATTCCCGCGCGCCGATCTTCGCCGGCGCGGAATCAGGCCGGAGCGGTCGCAGCGGAGCGTCCGGGAGGGCGGCAGGTGAACTGGCGCAGTGTGCTCGCCGAACGTATCGTCGATCCGACGGCCGCCGTCCTCAGGCGCGTGCCGGTGCCGTTGCGTCTTGCGGAGTTCCGCGCGGCTCAGTGGGGCGATCCTGCGATCTTCCGTGCGAGGCAGACCGGTCGCCTGGCCGATCTCCTGGTGCACGCGACGACACGGGTACCGTTCTACGCCGAGCGGATGCTCGGGGCGACGCCTGAAGCGATCAGGTCCGATCCGTGGGGTTGCCTCCAGGCGTTTCCCGTTCTGGAGAGAAACAACCTCGAGCATCACCTCGAGGAGTTGACGTGCGACGTGGGTCAGGGAGTGCTCCCGTACTCCTCCGGAGGATCGACGGGCGTCCCCGTGCGCTTCTATCGCGATCGCCGATATCTCGCCGCTGCCATCGCCTCGACCCAGCTCTGCTATGAATGGGCGGGGCTCCGGCGCGGCGAGCGTCACATCAGGCTCTGGGGCGCAACGCGGGACTTCCGCGATCGTCAGGCGCGTCTCAAGGGCATCGGGCGCTGGCTGTGCGACGTGACGTTCCTGGACGCATTTCGCATGGGCGAAGAGGACATGAGGCGATACGTTCGCTTCCTGAACCGGCGTCCCGTGGCGTGCCTCGAGGGGTACGCTGAATCGCTCTTCGCCCTGGCGGAGTTCGCCGAACACGAGGGGCTCCGTGTCACACCTCCCGGTGGCATCATGTCCAGTGCAGGGATGCTCCATCCGCACATGCGGGAGACCGTCGAGCGAGTGTTCGCCGCTCCTGTCTTCGATCGGTACGGTTGCCGCGAGGTGAGCAGCATCGCAGCCGAGTGCGAGAGGCACAGGGGACTCCACATTCTGGGAGAGACGACGATCGTCGAGCTTGTGGATCGCGACGCGAGGGAGGTCAGCGAGGGAGAGACGGGCGAGATTCTCGTCACGAACCTCTGGAACTACACCACGCCGTTCATCCGCTACCGCGTCGGCGACGAGGCCGTCCGCGGCGCCGACTGCTGCGACTGCGGACGACCGTACCCGCTGCTCGAGAGGATCGTGGGGAGGACCGGCGCCGGGGTCGTCCGCGATGACGGAACGACCGTTCCACCCGTGTTCTTCGCACAGCTCCTCGGAGTCGAGGAGAACCACGGGAACATCGCGAGCTTCCAGATCGTGCAGGAGACAACCGATTGGGTTCGCGTGAGGCTGGTTTCCAGAAGAGGAACGGGGGGTCCGGACGGCCCCGCGCGCGAGAGAATTGCGGCGCGCATACGGGAGGTCATGGAGTCGGCGTGCCGGGTCGACTTCGAGGTCGTCGAGGAGATAGAGCCGACACCCACCGGGAAGCACCTGTCTGTCGTCTCGAGGGTCGCGGGTCGAACGTCGCGGACGTCAACCTACCGACGGAGATGACAAGTTGAGGAACGGCATCAAAGACGTCACGTCGGCCCTCACTTCCAAAGCGGCGGTTCTTCTCGTCAGCCTCGCAATCCAGAGCAGTCTCGCGTGGTTTCTGGGGCCCGGGCTCCGGGGGGAGTACGCGGTCTGCCTCCTGTTTGCTGCCATCCTCGGCACCGTCTTCGGTCTCGGAATCGACATCGCCGGTCGGTACTTCGCGGGCTCGAGCCGGCTGACCAGGTCCGAGGTTCTCTGGAGCACTTGGATCTCGCTCCTCGTCTGCTCCGGGGTCGCCGTCGTCGTCGGCCGGGTCCTCATCGACACCAATCTCGGTTTCCTCGAAAGGGCGCCTCGCACGAGCTTCATGACGGCTCTCGCCGTCATTCCCTTCTACGTGCTCTCTCAGGCATCGGTCCATCTTCTCGTCGGACTCGGCCGCATCTCCTGGATGGCCATCACGACCGTCGTCACCGTGGTGGTTCAATTCATCGCAGTCGTGGTCTTCGTCAAGGTGCTCGGGATGGGGGCGAACGGCGCGCTTCTCGCCATTCTCGCGGCGGGAGCCGCAGGCATCCTCTTCGCCTCCGTCGAGTTCGCGCGAATGGGCGCCCTCTCGAGAGCGCGACTGAGGCTGTCCCACTTCCGTGACCTCCTCTCCTACGGCGTCCGGTCGTATGTCGCCAGGCTCTCGTTTCTCCTGAACGCGCGCGTCGGGACGATGGTCCTGGCCTTCTTCGTGTCGGCGGATCAGATTGGTCTCTTCGCGGCCGGATCGGGTCTCGTGATCCAGATCCTCCTGATTCCGACGTCGGTGGAAGCGGCGCTCTTCTCGAGGGTGGCGGGACACGCCGAGGGCAGACCGGAAGTCGTCGGTCACGCAGCGAGGGTCACGGCCGCCGTCGCGGGCACGGCTCTCCTCGTCCTCGCCGTCCTCGCGAAGCCGATCATCTCGGTGCTGCTCTCCCCTCGGTTCCTCGGGACGGTGCCGCTCATCTGGGTGATGATACCCGGCATCTTCGTGCGCGCGGGGTCGAAGGTCCTCATGTCCTACTTCTGGGGAACGGACAGGCCGGCGGTCTGCTCGTGGGCGATGGGACTCGGCATGGTGGTCCACGTCACCACGCTGGTGGTGCTCGTGCCTCTGATGGGGCTCCCGGGTGCTGCATGGGCGATGACGGCCAGCTTCCTCGCCAGCAGCCTGGTGCTGGTCCTTGCGTTCAGACGCGCGAGCGGTATGAGCTTCAGGGAGACCTGGCGACCGAGGCGGGCCGACCTCGCGGCGATTCGCGAGGTCGTTGCGGCAGTCCGGGAGAAGCTCACTCGTTCGCCGATGTAGTGCGAACTCCGCAGGCGCGTCGTCGGCGAAGCGCCCCCGAATCGGGCAAGGAGGCGTGATGGCTCGGTCGCCCCGCATCCTCATCACCGACGCGGCCAACTGGGTTCTGTGGAGAGCCAAGGGGATTCCCGTGTTCCCGAGGCTCGCGGAGTTCATCGAACGGGAGGGGCTCGGGGTCCCCCGCGCGCGATCGTGAGCCGAGCGGGGACGCTTCATCCTCACATGAGGGAGAAGCTCGAGCTGGTGTTCGGCGCGCCGGTCTTTGACTTGTACGGCGCCCGAGAGGCCGGCGCGATAGCGATGGAGTGCGATCGGCACAACGGGCTCCACGTGTTCGGTGAGACGACGCTCCTCGAGATCGTTGACGGTCGGGGGCGGGAGGTGGACATCGGGGAGCGCGGTGAGGTGCTCACCACGAATCTCAGGAACTACACGATGCCGCTCATTCGCTACCGGATCGGCGACGACGCCATCCGCGGTCGCGAGGTGTGCGGGTGCGGACGGCCGTATCCGCTCCTTGAGAGAATCGTGGGAAGAGGCGAGGCGTCTTTCGTGCGGCCCGACGGGGGCACCGTCGTTCCCGTGTTCTTCAGACACGTGATCGGCGTGGAGTGCGACACGGGAACGATCGACAAGTTCCAGGTCGTCCAGGAGTCCCTCGATCACGTGAGGGTGCGAATCGTCCCGCGCGCCGGCGGGTCCGGGCCGGACCGGGAGATCCGGGAGAAGATCGCAGCGCGGTTCCGGGAGGTTCTGGGGGAGGACTGCCGGGTGGAGTTCCAGATCGAGGAGAAGATCGAGCCGACGCCCACGGGGAAGCTACGTCTACACCATATCGAAAGTCGCTGAGCGCTCGTCGCTGAACGGGGGAACCTCGTGACGCGTCCCCTTCGCGTCCTCTATCTGATCGACGGCCTCAGCCCGGGTGGCGCGCAGAGGCAGCTCGTGACGCTCGTGGAAGCGTTCGATCAGTTGCTCGTGTGTCCGGAGGTCGCGATCTATCATCGCGTCCACCACTTCCTTCCCGCACTCGAGAAGGGCGGGACGCCGGTGCACCAACTCGGTACCCGGGGAGGTCGCGATCCGCGCGTTCTGCTGCGGCTCGCCCGCCTCATCCGCTCCGGGGAGTACGACCTCGTCCATACGTATCTCACGCGCCCGGGGGTGATGGCGCGTCTCGCCGCGGTCGGAAGGCCGGCGCCTCCGATTGTCGTCTCCGAGCGGGCCACCTCGTTGGCACGCTCGCGGACGATGATCCTGGCCGAGCGCGTCCTGGCGCACAGGGCGGCTGCCATGATAGCGAATGCGGAGGCCGTGCGATCGCACGTCGAAGAACATGTTCCCGCGTGGAGAGGCAGGATCGATGTCGTTCCCAACGGCATCGAATGGTCGCCGCCGTCCGCGGAGCAGGTCGCGGCGGGGAGCCGCTTCCGATCGGGCCGGATCGGGGGCGGGGTCGATCTTCTGCTGGTCGTGGTCGCAAGGGTGGCCGCCATGAAGAACCCGCACCTCCTCTTGGACGCGTTGGCGCTCCTTCCGTCGGAGACGCTCGGTCGCGTCAGGGTGGTGTGGGTGGGGGCGGGGCGGGACGAGCGGTTCGTCGCCGACGTGCTCGCACATCGCGAATCACTGGGGCTCTCGGATCGCGTGGAGTTCCTGCCGCCGACGGACGACGTGCGCTCCGTCTACCTCGCTTCGAACGCCGTGCTGCTGCCGTCGGTCCGGGAGGGCTTTCCCAACGCCGTCCTCGAGGGGCTCGCGCACGGGCGGCCGGTCGTCGCCACGGACGTCGGAGACGCGGCAGCGATGGTCAGACACGGGGAGAACGGTTGGCTGGTCCCACCCGGCGACGCGACGGCCTTCGCTCGCGCGATCCGCGAGCTGACGGCGACGACGCCCGAGCGGCGCCGGGAGATGGGCGAGACAGGATCGGCCTTCGTTCTCGCCGAGTACTCGGCCGAGCGGCTCGCGGAGCGCACGATGGAGGTCTACCGGCGGGTGCTCGACGGCTGATTCGAAACGGCGGGGGCGCGCGCCGCGAGCTCGGCATGAAGATCCCCGAACCTCCTCGCGACGCCTTGCGGCTTCTCCCAGCGCCTCTCTCCCTCTGGCTTCGAGTGCGACCAGCTCACCCCAGGCGTCTGCCAGCGCCCCCGGGTCGCGAGGCGGCACGATCCGGCCTGTCTCCCCGATGATGAGGGTCGAGTCGCCGACGTCGGTCGCGACGCACGGGACGGCGCAGGCCATGGCCTCTCCGATGACCCGCGGGAACGCCTCTTCGTACGAGGCGGACGTCGCGACGTCGAGCGCCGCGAGAACCCGCGGCATGTCGTCGCGCCTCCCGAGCAGAGACACACGACCCCGGAGGACGGGCGAGTCGAAGAGGCTCGCGAGCTCGACGTTGCTCTCGTCGACTCCGTCTCCGCAAAGGAGAAATCGCACGGCGGCGTCGCGCTCCGCCAGGAGCCCCGCCGCCTCCGCGAACGTGGCGTGTCCC
>JALGWI010000079.1 GCA_025774245.1 bacterium | reverse complement strand
CGCTCTTCTATGTGAAGTCGATCCTGAGCATCATCTTCGGGGTCGCCGCTGTGGTCGCGATCGGCGCAATGCTCTCCCTCATGGGGAAGGCGGAGCGGAAGCTCAGCGGCAAAGCCCTGCGGAGGACCCACAGAACGGCCGGCTGGATCGCGGTCGCGTTCATTGTCGTCATCAGCTACTTCTGCGTCAAGTACGTCGCCCTGGCCGGCGACGCGCTCTCGGTTCGCGCCGTGATACACGGCGTACTCGCGCTCTTCCTCATCGTCGTGCTCGCTCTCAAGATCCTCATCGTGCGCGTCTATCGCGAGTTCATGAGGTTCGCGCCCGTGTTGGGGATCATCGTGTTCTCGCTCGTCTTCGTGGTCGTCGCTACATCGGCCGGCTACTTCTTCGTGAGGGAGTGGTGCGGCCCCGACGGGACGGTCGAGGCCGCGGAGGAGGCGGTGGTCCCGATGGCAGCGCCGCCCGGTGGCGACGCCGAGGCGGGCCGGGCTGTCTTCGAGGCGAACTGCGCGATCTGTCACCACGCCGACTCGGAGGAAGTGAAGATCGGTCCGGGACTCGCGGGCCTCACGGCGCGGGAGACGCTCCGGGTAACCGGGAAGGCGCCGTCTCGCGAGAACGTCGCGCGGCAGATCGTATCGCCCGCGGGAGGCATGCCCTCGTTTGAGAGCCGCCTCTCCGGGGAGGAGCTGGGCGACCTCGTGGAGTATCTGACGACGCTCTAGCGGCGGGAATCAGTCGGACGGGGGCACGCGTCGAGCGCGGCCCCCGTCTTGTGTGAGGTCGACGGGGGAGCGGCGAACGGTCGCCCGAGAGAGCCCCGAAGAGCCGCCCGTGCCGGTGGTCGGGGCCCCCCGGGTGTCCCTGAAACCCCTTGACCGGGGCCTTTTGCGGTGCTAGTGTCGGATTTCACACGGTGTACCGGATTCGCGAATACCGAGCCACAGACGGCTCACGGAGGGGGAGCATGTCGTTCAGAAGCAACCTTCGTCGCCTGGCCACGACACTCGTGGCGGCGATCCTCGTGATGCTCACCGCATCGCTCGCCGGCGCGATCTGTCCCGAGGTCCACTTCGTCAACCTCGCGGACAAGAGCGTAGAGATCGGGTTCTCGATGGGCGAGGACGAGGTCAACGTCGACAACTTCGGCGGATACCGGGTCTGGATGAAAGAGGTGTGGCAGGAAGCCGATCTGAAGCTCGTGCGGGAGTACGTGTGGGGGGAGTCGGACACGACGGCCGCCGGCTACTGGCCGTTCCCGCCGTGGTACGAGATGCCGGTGCGAACGTACTACAACCTCGATCTCCAGAACGCGTTCCCGTACGAGTTCTCGGTCACGGCGTTCGAAGCCGGCGTGTCGGACACGAACTTCGCCTGCCTCGAGGCGAACCGCTCGGGCGTCGTCCACCCGCGTACGGGGGTTTCGACGGACCTGGCGGATATCCAGTGCATCCCGAATCCCTACCGCATGAGCGCCGACTGGGAGTACGGAGGACAGCGCCGCGTGACGTTCGTCGGGCTGCCCGGCGCGGCAACGATCCGCATCTACACGACGTCGGCGAGCCTCGTCAGGACGCTCCGCCACGACAATCCCGAGAGCGACCTCGAGTTCTGGGACCTCAAGAACTTCGACGGCGAGGATGTCGCCGCGGGCGTCTACATCTGGGCAGTCGAAGCCGACAACATCGGTGGGGCCGACGGCAAGATCATGATCATCAAATAGGGGAATCGGGCGACCCTGCATCGCGTCGCCTCGCTTCTCGCCGGCCGACCTCAAGGCCGCTCGATCATGGAGGCTCCGGGCATCGGGAGGAGCCGCCTGGGCCCCACGATCGAGCGGCCTCTCAGCGTCCCGAAGGAGCGGGAAGCGGGGAGCGGAGCCTGCTGGGCGCCGACGGAGCCGGTTCGCCGGACGTTCATCATCAGGGGGGACTCTTGGGATCAACCATCATCGAGAAGATCATCGCGTCGCACTCGGGTCGGGCTGCCGCGCCCGGTGACGTCGTCGACGTCGCCATCGACGCCCGGATCGCGAGGGACTTCGGCGGCGCCAACGTCGTCAAGAACATCGAGGACCACGGCCTCGGGATCGAGGACGCGGAGAAGACCTTCTTCACCTTCGACTGCAACCCCGGCGGGTCCGACCAGAAGTACGCGGCGAACCAGCAGCTCTGCCGCCGCTTCGGGCGCGCCCGCGGCATCGCGATCTACGACGTCGACAGGGGGATCGGTACCCACCTCGCGATCGACGAGGGTCTCGTCGGGCCAGGCGGCACGCTCGTGTCGACCGACTCGCACGCGAACATCCTCGGCGCGATCGGAGCCTTCGGACAGGGCATGGGCGATCAGGATATCGCGTACACCTGGGCGAACGGCACCGTCTGGTTCACGGTTCCTCCCACGATCAGAATCGCGCTTGAGGGACGGCCCGGACCCGGGGCGACCGCCAAGGACATGGTCCTCGCGTGCCTCAGGCACTTCCACGCGAGCGGGCTCTTAGGCTCGTCGGCGGAGTACTACGGTCCCGCGACGGAGGGCCTCTCGCTCGACGGGCGGATCACGATGGCGTCGATGGCGACCGAGATGGGCGGGATCATCACTTTCTTCCCGCCGAGCGACGAGGTCGTCGAATACGCGCGCCGCGCGGGCGGAGCATCGACGCCGGCCCACGCCGATCCGGACGCGTCGTACAGCCAGGAGGTCGCGATCACGATCGACGACCTGCCGCCACTCATCGCGCGACCGGGGCACCCGGACGACGTCGTCGAAGTCGCGGAGGTCGCCGGACGCAAGATCGACTCCGCCTTCATCGGATCATGCACGAACGGTCGCTACGAGGACATGGTCGCGGCCGCCGAGATTCTCAAGGGGCGCTCGATCGCCCCCGGCGTCGTTCTCAAGATCGTGCCGTCGACCGACCGCATCTGGCAGCGCTGTCTCGAGGACGGGCTCGTCAAGGTCTTCAAGGAGGCCGGCGCCCTCCTCGGGAACGCCGGCTGCGCCGGCTGCGCCGCGGGCCAGATCGGGCAGAACGGCCCCGGAGAGGTCACCATCAGCACCGGGAACAGGAACTACCCCGGCAAGCAGGGGAAGGGCGAGGTCTACCTCGCGTCTCCCGCGACCGCCGCCGCTTCGGCCGTCGCCGGTGAGATCGTCACGGCGGACGCGATCCCGGGGAAGCCGGCCGTCTTCATGCCCGACCCGTCGGCCGCGAAGGCCGTGGGCGCGGCGGCGGGCGAGCCCGGCGCAGCCGTCGGTGCCCGGCCGACGAAGGTCAGGGGCAAGGTCTGGGTCGTCGACCACGACAATATCGATACCGACATGATCTATCACAACCGGCACCTCGCCGTGACCGACATCGAGGAAATGGGGCAGTACGCGTTCGGGAACCTTCCCGGGTGGGAGGACTTCCCGAAGAAGGTGAAGCAGGGCGACATCGTCGTGACCGGATCGAACTTCGGGTGCGGCAGCTCGCGCCAGCAGGCGGTAGACTGCTTCACGAGCCTCGGTGCCTCTCTCGTGATCGCGAAGTCGTTCGGTGCCATCTACGAGAGGAACGCCATCAACGCCGGCATGCCGATCATGGCCGCCGACCTCTCCGGCGTCGGCCTCTCGGACGGCGACGAGCTCGAGGTCGACCTCGAGAGCGGAACGATCACGCACGTCGGCAGTGGCCGCACCGTTCAGGGCAGGCCGTTCTCCGAGGTGCAGATGGAGATCTACCGGCGGGGAGGACTCCTGGCCATCGGCTAGGCGCGTAGCTCCCGCTCCGACAGACAAGGAGGACGGAAGTGAACCCAACCGGCCAGGCGGGCCGCAGGGGCGACAAGGTCCGCTCGGACTGCTGGATCTCGGTCGAGCTGACGTCGAGCGGAGGTGTCTCGATCTCCCTCAAGAGCAGGGTCGAGGCGATGTACGGAGCGGCGATCCGCGAGACGGTCGAGAAGGGACTGGCCGCTCTCGGGATCGAGCACGCGACGGTGAAGATCGACGACGCGGGCGCCCTTCCGTTCGTCATCGCGGCCAGGCTCGAGGCGGCCGTGAAGCGGGCGAACCCGGAAGTCGACGCGGAGTTCCTCCCGGCCGCGCAGCCGTGGAGCACCTACGGCACGACGAGGGACCGTTTCCGTCGCTCGCGGCTCTACCTCCCGGGCGATCAGTCGAAACTCATGGTCAACGCCGGCCTCCACGGCCCCGACGCCGTCATCCTCGATCTCGAGGACAGCGTCGCGCCGGCCGAGAAGGACGCGGCGCGGTACGTCGTCCGGAACGCTCTCAGGACGATCGATTTCCAGGGCGCGGAGCGGATGGTGCGTATCAACCAGATCCCGGCCGGCCTCGACGACCTGCCGTACGTCGTTCCCCACAACCCCCACGTCATCCTCATCCCGAAGTGCGAGGACCCCGGGCACGTCACCGCGGTCGACGAGCGCGTGAGGACGATCCTCGAGGAGAGGAAGATCTCCTCGCCGGTCTACCTCATGCCGATCGTCGAGAGCGCGCTCGGCTGCTGGCGCGCCTACGAGATCGCGACGGCGAGCGATCTCGTCGTGGCGCTCACGATTGGGCTCGAGGACTACACGGCGGACATCGGGA
Organism: bacterium; assembly: GCA_025774245.1. Classification (GTDB taxonomy): domain Bacteria; phylum Joyebacterota; class Joyebacteria; order Joyebacterales; family Joyebacteraceae; genus JALGVN01. The sequence goes on along the minus strand of JALGWI010000079.1, from coordinate 7,190 downwards.
CGCAGCGAACCAACGAAGGGCGGGAGAGCTTCTGGGCGAGGTCGCAGGTCGTGAACGCCGCGAGGGCCGCGGGCGTGCAGCCGATCGACACGGTCTTCTCCGACGTGACCGACATGGACGGCCTCATGGAGAGCGTCCTCGAGGCGAAGGCGCTCGGGTTCGACGGGAAGGGATGTATCCACCCGAGACAGATCGAGGTGATCCACCGGGGCTTCACGCCGGCGGAGGCGGAGATCGAGAAGGCGAGGCGAATCGTCGTCGCGTTCGACGAGGCGGAGACGAGGGGGCTGGGCGTTGTGTCGCTCGGGAGCAAGATGATCGATCCGCCGGTCGTGAAGCGCGCGCTCCGGACGGTCACCCTGGCGGTCCGGTCCGGAGTCCTGCCGGAGAACTGGCGGGAAGGAGGTGGGGAAGATGCCTAAGGGCAGCACCGAACTCGTGAAGAACGCCGCGGGACGGATGGTCCCCACCGAGATCAACGGGAAGGACGCGACGCCGTACAAGGGCGTCGGGGCGCACCGCCCGACCGGTAACCGGGCGGCCCCGGCGATCGCGACCGTCATCGACTACCCCGACTGCGGCGACAAGACCGTCCCCGACATCAAGACGGCGCTCAAGGAGGCAGGTGTCAGGGACGGGATGACGATATCGACCCACCACCACCTCAGGAACGGCGACTTCGTTGCGAACGCCGTCTTCGACGCCGCGGCGGAACTCGGCGTCAAGGACCTCATGTGGTTCCCGTCGGCGTCGTTCCCGTGCCACGCACCGATCATCGACCACATGAAGAACGGCGTCGTGCACCACATCGAGGGAAGCATGAACGGTCCCCTGGGCGCGTTCTGCTCGGCGGGAGGGATGCAGGGGATGGGGGTGCTCCGGTCGCACGGCGGCCGCTACCAGGCTGTTCAGGACGGCGACGTCCACGTCGACATCGCCGTCATCGCGGCGCCGACGGCGGACCCGTTCGGGAACGCTCACGGTCTCACGGGGCCGGCGGCGTGCGGCCTTCTTGGGTTCGCACTCGCCGACTCGCAGTACGCCGATCGCGTGATCGTCGTCACGGACAACCTCATCGAGTTCCCGTGCATTCCGTGGCAGATCCAGGGCAACAACGTCGACTTCGTCACGACGATGGACGCGATCGGGGACGCGAGCAAGATCGTGTCGGGCACGACCCAGATCACGAAGAGCCCGGATCGCATGAGGATCGCCGAGATGACGGCCCACTTTGTGAGAGAGGCCGGCATCATGGAGAACGGCTTCTCGTTCCAGGGAGGGGCCGGTGGGACATCGCTCGCGTTCGCGATCTACCTCATGGAGATGATGCGGGAAGCGGGCGTCAAGGCGCGGTTCGTGAGGGGCGGAAGCACGCAGTATCTGACGGCGATGCTCGAGGAAGGACTCACCGACTACATCCTCGACGGGCAGACGTTCGATCTCGAGGGCGTCCGGTCGATGCGCGAGAACCCGAACCACGTGAACACGAGCCCGTTCACGAGCTACAACTACCACGGGAAGGGCAACTTCGCGTCGATGCTCGACTGCGTTGTGCTCGGCGCGACGGAGGTCGACGTCAACTTCAACGCGAACGTTGTCACGCACTCGGACGGGAAGCTCCTTCACGGGATCGGCGGCTGGCAGAACTGCCTCTTCTCAAAGTGCACGATCCTCCCGATCCCGTCGTTCCGCGACCGGATCCCTGTGCTGGTCGACGAGGTCACGACGCTCTGCGGTCCCGGGGAGCTCATCGACGTGATCGTCACGGAGCGGGGTATCGCGATCAATCCGCGCCGGGAGGATCTCCTGTCGGCGGTCTCTGGAAGCGATCTTCCGATCCGGACGATCGAGGAGATCAAGGCGGAGGTCGAGACGATCGTCGGGGGAGTGCCCGCCAAGCCTTCGTTCGGCGAGCGCGTGGTCGCGGCGATCAAGTGGGTCGACGGTACGGTGATCGACTCGGTGCGGCAGCTCGAGCCCGCGAAGTAGGAACCTGTGTCGGCGCGGCACCATCACCGCGGGGCTCAGACACACGCCGCTTCGCGGCGCAAACTCGCCCGCGGCGATGGCGAACCGCGCCACCCATGATTCGGCTCTGAGGGATCAGCTGAGGCCCCGGCAGGCGGGACAGTCGGGGTCTCTCTCTATCTGGATCACGTCGATGCGGGGCTCGGTCCCCTCGAGGATGAGGAGGCGTCCCGCGAGTGGCTCACCGATTCCGGTCAGGTACTTGACGACCTCCATCGCCTGGAGCGAGCCCATCGTCGCGGGCGTGACACCCGGGATCGCGGGCTCGACGGCGGGAGGAAGGCGAGAGACGAAGCACTCGAGGCACGGCGTGTCGGGCGGGCGCAGAAACGAGAGGTGTCCTGTGAGTTCGGAGCACGCGGCGTAGACCATTGGGACGCGCGTGGCGATCGCGGCCCTGTTCAGGGCGACGCGCGTCTCCAGGTTGTCGAGGCAGTCGACGACGACGGTGGCGTCCCCAATCAGGCCCGCGGCGTTCGCGTGGTCGATCTCGGTGAGGTCCGGGATAATCTCGATGTCGGGGTTCAGCGCGCGGAGCCGGGCCGCCGCGAGCGGCGCCTTCGGCGAGCCGACGTCCACGGTCGAGTAGAGCACCTGGCGATTCAGGTTCGAGAGTTCGAGGAGGTCGCAGTCGCAGATCGTGAGCTTGCCGACGCCTGCGGCCGCGAGGTACGTGGCCGCGGCGCAACCGAGGCCTCCGATACCGGCCACGAACACGTGCGACGCACCGAGGCGCTTCTGCCCCTCGGCGCCCCAGCCGGGAGTGTCGATCTGGCGGGCGTACCGTTCGGTGTGTCGTTTGGAACGAGGCATTTTTGACCTTCCTTGCTGAAGGCCGGCACGACCTCGGAGGCTCCTAGCCTCCGGAGACCGGAGGCTGGAGCGTGACGATCTCGCCTTCGCTCGGACGGTAGTCGAGCCTCCTGAACGTGCCCTCCGCGAACGCGAAGGCCACGAGCCCGTCCGGGATGCCGAGGTCGGCGAGGATCTCGTTCAGCGACGGGGTTCCTTCCACCTCGACCCGGCGTGTGTATTGGTCGACGTCAGGCTTGAGCCTCTCCCTGAGCTTCCCGCCCGACCTCAGATAGATGACCACGGTGCCTCCTTGCCGGCGATGCTCGGTGATCGCGGCGCCCCTCCGACGGCCCCTGCGCTGCCTACATCGCCTTGGGCTTGAGCTTCTTCCCGCGCACCTTGGGGATCCCGCCCGGGATCGGCTTCCCGAGGAGGCCGATCTTCTCGAGGTTGTCCGCCGCGTAGCCGATACCGAGCTCCTCGAGGATCTCGCGCGTCGGGTTTCCGTCCTTGTCCCATCCGCGGTTCGCGTAGTAGTCGTCCAGCATCGCTTCGAAGTTCTCGCGGCCGACGACCTTGCCCTTCGCCGGCCCGTCCGGGATGGGCTCTTCGAGGTGGCGCGCCGGCGCGCCGTCGTGGCTCCGTCCGGGCCCGCCGTTCCTTTCCATGAAGTGCGCCCGGTTCAGGTTCCAGACCCGCTCCGAGACCTGCATGCAGTCGTCGAGAGTGATGTCCCAGCCGGTCATGTAGTTGATCGTCTCGACGTGTTCCTCCGGGGTGACGTCGAGCTCCCCCCAGAAGAGGCGGCAGCAGCTCCAGGTGTCGAAGAGCGGCCGGATGTGCTGGAGGTAGATGACGACCGCCGCCTTCCCCTCGATCGTGTCGCGCCCGAGCTCGATGTCGGTCGTGATCGTCCAGCTCTTGCTGTGGTGCGCTCCGATGTCGCAGGTGCAGTAGGAGAGAAGCTGCGCCGGGTACCACCTCGTGTCGTACCCGCTGAACTCCATCCCCTTCGCCTGCGACGCGAACTTTATCGTGCCCTGACCGATCGCCTCGGCCGCGCCCTTCGTCCCGCGCGCGAAGACGTCGCCGATCCCGCGCCGCGCTGCGATCATCCTGACGAAGTGCTCGAAGTCGTCGATGTTCCCCCAGCGGAGCTCGTGACCCTCGAGGTCGTCCTTCGTGATGAACCCGCGCTGGTAGCACTCCATGGCGAAGGCGACGGTGCTGCCGCCGCTCATCGTGTCCATGCCGATGTTGTCGAGAAGGTGGTTCGCGTAGGCGACGTGGTTGATGTCGGTGAACGCGCAGCTCCCGCCGACGAGAGCGATCGTCTCGTACTCGGGGCCCTCCTGGTACGTGTCGGGCTTCCCGGGGATGCGCGCCCGGGTGTACTTCCCGCAGTTCATCCAGCAGCCGAAGCACGCTTTGTCGCTGACCAGGCAGTCCTCGACGAGTCGCTCACCGTCGATCTTCTCCCAGTCCTTGTGGTAGGTCTCCTGGAAGTTCTTCGTAGGGAAGCAGCCGCGCTCGTTCGACCAGCCGACGAAGAACGCGGTCCCGTACTTCTGCCACGGCGCCATGTTCGGGTGCGTCTTCGTGCGTTGGATGATGTCGTAGGTGAGCTTCCAGTGCGACTTGAGATCGTGCACCGGCAGCGACTTCGTTCCGCGGACCGCGATCGCCTTCAAGCGCTTCGAACCCATCACCGCGCCGACGCCACACCTTCCCGCCTGCCGCCCGAAGTCGTGCGTGATGCAGGAGAAGACGATACCGTTCTCTCCCGAGGGCCCGATCGTAGCGATCTGGAAATCCTCGCCGAGGTCGTTCTTCATCCGCTCCTCGAGCTCGAGCGATCCCATGCCCCAGTAGTCCCCCGCGGGGCGAAGCTCGACCGTGTCGTCGTCGATGTAGAGGTAGGAGGGGTGGGCGGCGATGCCCTCGCAGATGATGAGGTCGTAGCCCGCGTACTTGAGCTCCGGGCCGAGGTGCCCGCCCATGCTGGAGTCGGCGTGGCCGTTCGTGGCGGGGGAGATGCAGCCGAACCCTACCTTCGAGCCGACGGGAGTGAAGGCTCCCGTCATGACGCCGGTCGAGATGATGAACCGGTTGTCGACGCCGAGCGGGTCGGCGTCCCGCGGCACCTCATCGTAGAGGATCTTCGAGACGAAGCCGCGTGCGCCCATCCAGGAGCGCGCGAACTCGGGGTCGGTCGGTGTGCGCTCGATCTCCTCCGTCGAGAGGTTGATGCGGAGCGTCGTTCCTCCGAATCCATCCATGATATCGTGTGGTCCTTTCCCTGGTATCGGGTGATGCGTCTGTGTCGGGTGCCGCCGGCGGTGCGCCTGCGGCACGCCTAGTCTACGACGATCAGCGCGCCGGTGTTGCAGACCTCGGTGCACTTGAGGCAGAGGTCGCACTTGATCGGCGTCGGCGCGGCGTCGTGAGTGAACATCACACCGATCGGGCACGCCTCGACGCAGATGCCGCAGTTGGTGCACTCGTCCTCGTGGATGACGTAGGCCTCGCCCTCGAGGTGGATCGCGTCGACCGGGCACTCCTTCGCGCAGACACCGCACTGCACGCAGAGCTTCGGCTCGAAGATCCCCGGCTGCGGGAAGTGCGGCACGATCTTGATCGCGGCCTTCCTCGGGTTGATCTCGTCGTAGCGGCAGATCGTGCAGATCTGCTCGCAGAGCCTGCAACCGGTGCAGCTCTCCTTCTTGACCTTGATTCTCATCGTGCCTCCGTCATCAGTCGACTTCTGGTTCCGTGGAGGGCGCGCCCTCGGCGACGAGCGTGCACCGGATCTCGATCGACGCGTCCGCCCCGCCTCCGCGGAGGGGCTCGCACATGCCGCGGAGCGTCATCGCCATCGAGTCCTGGACGAACGTGTTGAGCGGGAGCTCCTTCCCGTCGATGAGGAGCCGGGTCGACCAGCGCTGCTCCGGAGAGGTCGCGAGAAGCTCCTCGATGAGATCGCAGATCTTCGCGATCTCCGTGGGCTCGAAGACGCGGCCGCTGAACCCGTCGGGCGCCTCGCCCACGACCGCGACGACGCCATCGAGCGATCCGATGTCGAGGTCGCCGCCGGCGATCGCGATCTTCTTTCCCGGGACGCTCTTGAAACCCTCGGCGAGAACGATCTCGCCGGGGACGGCTTCGCGGAACGAGACCTCCTCGAGCCGTTCCTTCCCGGCCGAGCGGAACGCGGTCGTCGTCTCGGCGCCGGCGATGACCGACGTCGTGGCGCCGGCCGCGCTCATGCGCGCGGTGTCGGTGTCGGTCCCGTCGAACGTGGGCTCCGCGTGCGTGTGCTTGATGTAGCAGACGGAGCGGCCACGGCGGACGAGCTCGCGGGTGAGCTCCTCGATGAGCGAAGTCTTCCCGGTGTCCTTCGTTCCGACGATCTGGATCCAGAAGTTGATCTTCATTGGTCTCGTCACGAGATGTCTCCCGTTAGTAGCGCAGCGCGAGTGCGAGGAGGACGCCCGACACGCCGGAGACCGCCGCCGTGACGCGGTACGTGAGCCACCGGCCGGCGTCCCAGACCGCGGAGTCCCTGAGAAGGCGCTCCGCCGCCTTGCATCCCGCGAGCGCGGCGGGGATCGACAACACCGCGGCGATCGGCCCCTGGACGAACTGGTAGTCGATCATCTTCGCCGGCATGCCCCAGTACGGGTTGTGAAGGACGTCGCGCGCGAAGTAGGCGAAGAGGACGAACGAGACGAACGTGACGACCGGCGCGAGGATGAGTGCCGCGCGCAGGCTCAGGATCGGCGCGGCCCCGGCCGGCCTGCGCTGGCGGGCCTGGAAGGCGCTGAACCCGATGTCGAAGATCGCGCCGACCATGAGGACCGCGGCGATCTTGCAGCCCCAGACGGGGTGCTGCAGAAACTTGAACGCCGAGGCGATGGCCGCAAGCGCGAACGAGCTGCCGGGTGTGTTCCAGAGACGCCGCGCGAGCACGAGGAAGAGGATCCCCGCGGCCGTGAGGATGGGGGCGCGCGGGATCCCGCCGGTGAGTGTGAGCTCGCCGATCCCGAGCTCCGAGAGGCCCCACAGGGAGCCGAAGAGGATGACGCTGGCGACGATCAGGTGCTTGGGATTCATGGCAATCTCCTGCGGCCGCCCGAAGGCGGCGGCGCGGCCTCGAGAACCTTCCATGGGCTGGTAGTATCCGGCGCCCGGGAAGAGCCTCCCGGGCGGCCCCATATTCTATCAGAGGGAGGCCCGCCGCTCAAGGAGAGGGGGCTCCGCGCCCGGCGCCGCGTTCCTGTCGAGGGCTCCGCCCGGGCCTCGACCTGCTCCAGGACCTCAGCTCTCCGGGCTTCTCGCTCGCCATGACAGTCCCCTTGATGGCTGCC
>JALGWI010000078.1 GCA_025774245.1 bacterium | reverse complement strand
CCTGTAGCTCAGCCTGGATAGAGCAACGGACTTCTAATCCGTAGGTCGCTGGTTCAAATCCAGCCAGGCGTACCACAAACGGTGGAAGTAGCTCAGTTGGTAGAGCCCTGGATTGTGGTTCCAGTTGTCGCGGGTTCGAATCCCGTCTTCCACCCCACATCTACTCTCAAGCGCGTGGTCGGGGCAGGAGGCTCTTGCGGTTGCGGACCTCCGATGGTAGACTCTCGGGGCGTTTCGCAGGATCAAGGTGGCGAGAGCGCATGTCGAGCAGATGAGGCCCGGGACGTACCCCGTGAGTGTCCCCGGTACCCCTGAATCGGACGCCCGCGGATGCGCGGGCCGAGTTCGGAACGGAAGTTCCCCTCAGAAGAGGACAGCACTATGGCAGGCGGCAGAGGCGTCAACAAGGTCATCCTGATCGGCAACCTGGGACAGGACCCCGAGCTCAGGACGACTCCGAGCGGAACCTCCGTGGCGACGTTCACGCTGGCGACGAACGAGAGCTGGACCGACCGGGAGGGAGCGAAACAGGAACGGACGGAGTGGCATCGCATCGTGGCCTGGGCGAAGCTCGCCGAGATCTGCGGGCAGTACCTCAGGAAGGGCCGCCAGGTCTACATTGAGGGCCGGCTCACGACGCGCAGCTGGGAAGACCGGCAGGGCAATCAGCGGAAGACCACCGAGATCATCGCCCAGAACATGCAGATGCTCGGGAGTCGCCCCGGGTCGGCTGAGCCGAACGCGGCGGAGCCGCAGGGCACCCCCGAGTTCGCGGCTGAGACGGTCAGCATCGAGGACGACGACCTTCCGTTCTAGGAACGGTATCGCACCTCGAGACAAGAGAATGCGCCCCTAGCTCAACTAGGCAGAGCAACTGACTCTTAATCAGTAGGTTGAAGGTTCGATTCCTTCGGGGCGTACCAGAGACGCGGGGCCGGCACGATGTCCGGCCCCGCTCTCACGTTCGGCCGTCGCCTCCTCGCGCGCCGCGAGGAATGGCCCGGAGCCTGCTACTCAGGATCTTGCTGAGGTGGTCTCGACGGTGCGCGCGGGAGCGCTCCCTGGCGCGGAGCGTTCGCCGCGTCGGTCGCGACTTCGGGCGCGGCGCGCTCGCGGCGTCGACCGTGGTGTCGACCGCGACCCGGGAGGCCGCGTGTCGTTCTGAACGTGCGTCCCGGGGGTTCGGTTGACACTCCCGGTGCGAGGGGGTAGCCTCAAAGTTTATGCACATCGTCTACGTACACAGGGGTGTCTACCCCGAACGGATCGGCGGGACGTACAGCTACATCTACGAGCTCGGCCGGAGGCTCGCGGCGCGTGGACACCAGGTCGACGTCATCGCGAGCACGCGAGATGCCGTTCCCCCGCCTTCGTATCTGCACGAGGGTATGCGGATCCACAAGTATGCCTTCCGGCGCGTGAACCCCGTCTCGAGCACGCTCCAGCACATGCAGAAGACCCACGCGATCCTCGGCGAGATCTCCGCGACGAGTCCGGTCGACGTCCTGTCGATCAACGACACGCACCTCGGCATCAAGGCGGCGAGGAGCCAGCTGGGGAGGTCGATGTGTCAGATTCCGACCTATCACGCGCCGGTCTTCCTAGAGTTCCGCCTGAACACGGCGTGGCGGATCAGCGAGGAGCCTTCGGCCGCGAGGCGACTCGTCCTCCGCGCGACGGAGCGGCCGCTCGAGCATTGGCAGTGGCGCTGCGAGCGCGGGGTCCTCGAGGCGGCTCGAGGAGTCGTCGTCCTGTCGAAGTACAGCCGCGGCCACATCGAGACGAACTTCCCCTCGGTCGATCTCTCGAAGGTGCGGATCATCCCGGGTGGCGTCGACACCGACCGTTTCCGCCCGGCCGACGACCGCGCCGCGGTGCGGAGCCGGCTCGGCCTCAAGCCCGACGGGCTCTATCTTGTGACCATCCGGAACCTCTATCCGCGGATGGGTCTCGAGAACCTCGTCGACGCCATGGCGGAGATTCGGTCGAGCGACGCGCCTGAGGCACGCGAGATCGAGCTTCTGATCATCGGAGACGGCCAGCTGCGGGAGAGCCTGGAGCGGCGGATCACGGAGCGCGGGGTCGGGATCGCCGTCAAGCTGATGGGACGGGTCTCGCACGACGATCTCGTGCGCAGCTACCAGGCGGCCGACGCGTTCGTGCTGCCGACGGCCGCGATGGAGGGCTTCGGGATCGTCACGGTCGAGGCGCTCTCGTCGAACCTCCCCGTGCTCGGGACGAACGCGGGGGCCACACCTGAGCTTCTCGAGCCGATCGACGAGCGCCTGGTCATCCCGGACACGACGGCGGGCGCCATTGCTGAGAGCATCGTCTCGTGGCTCCGGTGGAGGCGGGAAGACGAGGGGACGACGCGGTATCGCGACGCCGCCGTGAAGCGGTTCGCGTGGGACCGCGTGACCGAGGCGACCGAACGCTACTACGAGGAGACCGTCGCGGGGTTCACGGAATCCCCGTGACTCGCCGCCGGCGTGGTCCGGCCGGGGATGACGCCCCGCGCCTCGGCGGCGCCCGGGACCCGACATCGACATCGCTCGAAGGAAGGCACATGAGACAGCTGACTCAGAAGCTCAAGGACGGGAATCTCCAGGTGCTCGACGTTCCGGTTCCGGTGCTCTCGCCCGGCATGGTCCTCGTGCGCTCCCACTACTCGGTGGTGAGCGCTGGAACCGAGGGCGGCACGGTGAGCACGGCGCGAAAGGGCTACGTCGGGAAGGCCAAGGAGAAACCTCAGCAGGTCAGGCAGGTCATGGACTCGGTCAGGCAGAAGGGCCCGGTCCAGACCTACCGTGCCGTCATGAAGAAGCTCGATGCCCACTCGCCGCTCGGCTACAGCGTCGCGGGCGAGATCGTCGAGGTGGCTCCCGACGTCAGGGGGCTCTCGCCGGGCGACCTCGTCGCGTGCGGCGGCGCGACCTACGCGAACCACGCCGAATACGTGGCGGTCCCGGTGAACCTGTGCGTCAGGCTCCCCGAAGGGGCGAACCTGAGGGACGCCGCCTACAACACCGTCGGCTCGATAGCGCTTCAGGGCATCCGGCAGGCCGACCTGAGGCTGGGGGAGACGTGCGTCGTCATCGGACTCGGGCTCCTCGGGCAGCTGACGTGCCTCATGCTCCGCGCGAGCGGGGTCCGCGTCGCGGGCGTCGATCTCCTGCCGTCGGCGGTGGCCGCCGCCGCCGAGCACGCGGCCGACGCCGCGTACCCTGCGAACGAGCCTGGGCTCGAGGAGAAGATCCTTGAGTTCACAGGCGGCATAGGCGCCGACGCGGTCATCATCACGGCCGGCACCGAGAGCACGGGGCCCGTCGACACCGCGGGCCGGATCGCGCGGCGGAAGGGGAAGGTCGTGATCGTCGGTTGGGTCGGGACGGGGTTCGATCAGGACACCTACTACAAGAAGGAACTCGATCTCAGGCTCTCCTGCTCCTACGGCCCGGGACGGTACGACATCGACTACGAGGAGCGCGGGATCGACTACCCGGTCGACTACGTCCGGTGGACCGAGAACCGGAACATGCAGGCCTTCCAGGAGCTCATCCACTCGGGGAAGATCGACCTCTCGTATCTCACGACGCACAGCTTCAGGCTCGAGGAAGCGCCGGGCGCCTACGAGCTCATCCTGGAGCGCGAGCAGCCGTTCCTCGGAATCGTCATCGAGTACGACGTCGAGAAGAAGACCAGAGGCGTGACCGTTCAGACCGGGACGGCGCGCGCGCCGGGGAAGCCGACCATCGCGTTCATCGGAGCAGGAAGCTACGCGATGGGGAACCTCCTTCCGAACATCACGGGCGACGCGGTCTTGAAGGCCGTCATGACCGCGACCGGGACCGGGGCGAGGTCGGTCGCGGACCGCTACGGATTCGAGTTCGCGACGTCCGACGAGCAGAAGATCTGGGACGATCCCGACATCGACACCGTCTTCGTCGCTACGCGTCACGACTCGCACGCTCGATACACGCTCCGAGCGCTCGGGACCGGCCGGAGCGTCTTCGTCGAGAAGCCGCTGTGCCTCCACCGCGAGGAGCTCGATGAGATCGCACGCGCCGTCGGCAGGCTGGCCGAGGAGGGGAAGGCCGCCGCGCTCATGGTCGGGTACAACCGCCGCTTCTCGCCTCTGACGGACACGCTCAGGGGAGCGATCGGCCAGGGGCCGATGGCGATGCTCTACCGCGTGAACGCGGGCGCCATGCCGGGCGACCACTGGATGCAGCAGCCTGACATCGGTGGCGGGAGGATCCTCGGGGAGGCCTGTCACTTCATCGACTACCTCACCTACGTGAACGGGTCGCTGCCGGTCTCGGTCTGCGCCTCCGTGATGGAGGAGCCCTCGCACCTCGAGGACACCGTCGTCATCAACCTCCGCTTCGCGAACGGCTCGGTCGGAAGCGTGCTCTATCTCGCGAACGGATCGAGCGCCCTTCCGAAGGAGCACATCGAGATCTACCGCGCAGGGCTAACGGGCGTGCTGTCGGACTTCCGGGAGGTCAAGATCTACGGCGCCGGGAAGCCCATAAGGAAGAGGCTCGCTGGGCAGAACAAGGGCCAGCCGCAGATGATGGACAGGTTCCTCGCGGCTCTTCGCGAGGGCGGACCGTCGCCGATCCCCTACGGGGAGATCCACGCCGGGATGCTCGCGACCTTCGGCGCCGTCGAATCGCTTCGGACGAGGAGGGTCGTCGAGATCGGCGCGGAGGGCGCATGACGAACGGCGGGAGCGCGCGTCCGGCAAGACGCCTCAGAGTGGCGATGGTCGGGCCGGCCCTCTCCGCGAGGAGCGGGCTCTCGGCGGTCGCGAACTCGCACCTCGCGGCGATGCCGGCGGACGCCCCGTCGATCCACTACGTCCCCATGCTGTACGACGGCTCGAAGCTCGTGAAGGCCGCGGCCGCGCTCCTCGGGACGATTCACTTCGTCGCCACGGCTCTCTTCTGGCGGCCGCACGTCGTGCACGTTCACATGTCGTCACGGGCGAGCTACCACAGGAAGGCGGTCATCGTCCGCCTCGCCCTGAGCTTCGGGCTCGGGGTGATCCTCCATGTCCACGGCTCGGAGTTCCACGTCTTCTTCGACGAATCGGACGCGACGCTCCGAAGCGCGATCACGCGCACGCTCGAGAGCGCGGACATCGTGATCGCGCTCTCGCAGGAGTGGCACGGGAGGCTCGCGCGCATCGCGCCCCGCGCGCGGATCAGGGTCCTCACGAACCCAGTCGTCGTTGCGGATTTCGAACGCGCGGTCCGGGAGCGCGGCGACGTCCCCGAGGGAGGCGGCAGTATCCTCTTCCTCGGCATGTTCGGGAAGAGGAAGGGCACCTACGATCTCGTCGACGCGGCGGAGACGGTCGTGGCCGAGCGGCCGAACGTGATCTTCGAGCTCGGGGGCGACCACGAGGTCGCCGAGATCCTCGAGCGCATCGAGGCGAAGGGGCTCTCCGCGAACTTCAACTTCATGGGGTGGGTGCGGGGGCGGGACAAGATCGACGCCTTCGCGCGGGCCAATCTCCTCACGCTGCCGTCGTACCACGAGGGCGTTCCGATCTCGGTCCTGGAGGCGCTCGCGGCGGGGCTTCCGATCGTGACGACGCCCGTCGGCGGCATCCCCGAGGTCATCGAGGACGGCGTGAACGCCCTCCTCGTCACGCCGGGCGACGTGGAGGCGCTCGCTGCCGCGCTCCTGAAGCTCCTTTCGGACGGGGAGCTCAGGCGGCGCATGAGCGCCGCGAACCTCGAGGCGGCGCGGACGCGGCACGACGCGTCTATCGGTGCGGCGACGCTCTGCGTGTGGTACAATGAGGTCGCAGCAGGCAAGGTGGACGGGCCCGGCGAGGACGCTCGGGCCGGCGAGGGCACGCGGCCCGGCGAGGGCGCGAGGATCGGCGAGGGCACGCGGGCCACGACGCGAGGTGACGGATGAGGATTCTGAGGACGGTCGTGCAGATGATCTTCCTGGGCGGCGCCGTGGCGCTCCTGGCGAAGGGACTCGCGGGTGTCGTCCCGGCGAACCACAACTGCGAGGCCTACTGCCCGTTCGGCGGGATAGCCGCGCTCTTCCCGCTCGTGAAGTACAAGGCCTACACGTGCCGTCTGACCGAGCTCAACATGTCGCTCATGATCTCTGCCCTCATCCTCACGATCGCCACCAAGAAATCGTTCTGCGGCTGGATCTGTCCGCTCGGCACGCTGCACGACTGGCTTCGGAAGCTCGGTTCGAGGATCTTCGGCCGGGCCTTCTATGTTCCGCGCGAGGCCGACCGCTGGCTCGTGAGCCTGCGCTACGTCGTTCTCGTCCTGGTGCTCGGCCTCACGTGGACCGTCTGGGGCGGCGATCTCGGGTTCAGGGCGTACGATCCGTTCTACATCATCTTCACGTGGGGCGGTCACGGGACCCTCGCCTTCAGCGTGTACATCGCGATCGCGGTCGTCGCGGTCGCGCTCTTCGTTCCGTTCTTCTGGTGCCGCTACCTGTGTCCCATGGGCGCCGTTCTCGATCCGTTCTCCCGTGCCGGGGGCTTGAGGATCCGGCGCAACACGGACTCCTGCACCGATTGCGGGAAGTGCGACAGGGCGTGTCCCCACCGGATACCGATCTCGCAGGTGGACGAGGTCACGGCGAGGGACTGCACCAACTGCCTGGAGTGCATGGTCGAGTGTCCCGAGAAGGGCGCGCTCGAGCTCTCCTGCTACGGGAAGTAGGAGAGAGGCGCTCGGGTGAAGCACGGGAGCGGCCGCTCCGGACTCGCCGGAGCGCTTCCCGCCGGCGGAGGAACTTCCATGAAGAAGGCACTCATTATCCCGGCGGCGATCGCGGTGCTCATTCTCGTGGCGTTCGTCACGGTCAACGCCTACCGCGTGCCGACGCTCCACCTCCCGATCCTCGAGGGCGACGCGCGCCCCGCGACCGTGCGCACCGTCGAGTACGTCGTGGACGGTGTGCGCTGCCGAGGTACGTCGATGGGCTTCGCGAGGATGGCGTCGCAGGGTGGCGGGGTCGTCAGCGTGACGACCTACGCCCGGACGCGCAGCGCGATCGTCGAGTACGATCCCACGGTCACCGACCCCGACCAGATACGCGAGGCGTTCATGGCGCCCGTCGTGCGCGACGGCGTCACCTACCAGTTCTTCAACATGCTCTCGCAGACGGAGCGGGACTGATCGGAGCGAAGCGCGCTCGGGTCGGGGGCCCGGCGGCGCTCACATCGGGGCCTGGCCGCGTTCGCGTCCACCGGCCCCGCCTCGCTCGCGTCGGGATGCCGATCGCGCTCGGCCGCATCGCGGACCGGCGCCGCTCTTGACTGGCCGTGCGATGTGCAGTATATTGAAGGGTGAACGGAAGGTCCGATCATTGACATTGAGAGATGGGGGCGATCCGGCTTCGACGGGGGTGAAAGAAACGCGGATGGCATGCCGAGGTCCCGTTGGTCTCGTTAAACAAACGGGGACATTTCAACTGCCGACTATACTCCGGCATACGTCTGCTAGCTAAGGCAGACGCGTCCCACCCGGTCTTGCCTGTGGGATCGGGATGGGGCGTCGCTCACACGGGCTAGTCCCGAAGCTTCGCCGCTGGGCGACGGGGCGAATTCACACGGTGGCTGGCCACTCGGGTATCCCGCCCGAAGGAGACCCGAGAGGCGAGATCGAAACATCGGGCTATGCATGTAGAGGTCTGCGTGGAAACGCTTTCGGACGCGGGTTCGACTCCCGCCGCCTCCACCATCTTCACAGAAAGGGCCCCGGCCGCTTCGGCCGGGGCTCTTTTCTTTGGTCCGGAGAGAGTCTCCCTCGCTCCGACCGCTCCCGTGCTTCGATGCCCACTATCGATGTTCCCCTTTCGCTCTGTTCGTCAGGTCTTCGGGTCTCCGACCAGGCCGGCCCCGTGAGGCGTCGCCCGACTGCTTCTTGACGGTCGGTTCGGCCCGTGCTAGTATGTCTGGGCTTAGTCAGTCCCATTCCGCGCGGGCGCCCGCCGACGCCCGCGTGCTTCGGATAACGAGAACCAGCACCCATCAGCTGGACGGTCATCGTCCCTGATCCTGGAGGCACCTGTGCCCAAGAGGCAGGGTACCGTGCAGGTCTACACGGGCGACGGGAAGGGCAAGACGACCGCTGCCCTCGGCCTCGCGCTCCGCGCCGTCGGCCACGGTCTCACCGTCTTCATGATCCAGTTCATGAAGGGGAGCCCGAACTACGGCGAGCTCTCCTCGGCCTCGACGATCCCCGGGCTCACCATCGAGCAGTCCGGTCGCGACGAGTTCGTCGACCGGGAGAATCCCGCCCAGATCGATATCGATCTCGCGAAGGCCGCGCTCTCGAAGGCGCGCGACGCCGTCGCTGCCGCCGAGTACGACTTCGTCATCCTCGACGAGATCAACGTAGCGCTCGACTTCGGCCTCGTCGACCTCGCCGACGTAAAGGAGCTGATCGAGGCGCGTCCGCCCCACGTCGAGCTCGTGCTGACCGGGCGCTCGGCGCACCCGGAGATTGTGAAGATGGCCGACCTCGTGAGCGAGGTTCTGAAGATCAAGCACCACTACGACGCCGGGATCGAGGCGAGGGAAGGCATAGAGTACTGACGCGCGCGAACAGGCAGCGGCGAGCGCCGGTCCCGCACCGTGCGTGGAAGGTCATCGGGCGCCGCGCGCGGGAGGTCGACCGGCGCCGCACTCGATCGGGGGACAGGCCGAAGGGAACGACGTGAGGAACGTTGGCGTCGATGAGCTCGTGGCTCGCGTGCTCGACGGTGACACGGTCGCGCTGGCGAGGGCGATCTCCTGGATCGAGGACGAGGATCGGCGCGGCTTCGCGCTTCTCGACGCGCTCTACCCGCGCGTCGGCAGCGCCTATCGGATCGGGATCTCCGGGCCTCCCGGCGCGGGCAAGAGCACCCTCGTCGACGCCCTCACGGAGCGGTACCTCGACTCGGGCAGCACGATCGGTATCGTCGCCGTCGATCCGACGAGCCCCTTCACGGGCGGAGCGCTCCTCGGCGACCGCGTGAGGATGCAGCGGTTGGGGCTCCGGGACGGCGTCTTCATCCGGAGCATGGCGACCAGGGGAGGTCTGGGCGGGCTCTCTCGCGCGGCCCCCAGCGTCGCCGCCGCGATGGACGCCTTCGGGCTCGACTACGTGATCCTCGAGACCGTGGGCGTCGGCCAGTCGGAGCTCGACATCGCCGAGGCGGCCGACACGACGGTCATCGTCCTCGTCCCCGAGTCGGGCGACAGCATCCAGGCCATGAAGGCCGGACTCATGGAGATCGGCGAGATCTTCGTCGTCAACAAGGCCGACCGCGAGGGCGCCGAGACGACGGTCGAGGAGATCAGGTCGATGCTCGCTCTGAAGAGGGACGCAGACGGCTGGGCGCCGCCCGTTCTTCTCACGAGGGCCACGACGGGAGAGGGGATCGACGAGCTCGCGGAGGCGATCGATGCCCACCGTCGCTTCCTCGCGGAGGCGGGCCTCCTCGAGGAGCGCCGGCGCGAGCATCTCAAGTCGCAGGTGCGGTCGATCGTCGTCGGCGCGCTCGAGCGCGATCTCCTCGAGAAGCTGGGTGGCGACGCGGGGCTCGACAGCGCGGTCGGCGACGTTACCGAGGGCCACCGGTCCCCGTACCAGATTGCGAACGACGTTCTCGCCAGGATAGGAAAGAGCAGACAAGACGAGGGCGATTAGGCTCGTCCGGGACGCAACGAAAGGAGCCCGAGGGAATGGACTTCAACCTCACTCAGGATCAGAAGATGGTTCGTGACATGGTGCGCGAGTTCGCGATGAACGAACTCGAGCCGATCGCGGCCGAGATCGACGAGAGCCGGGAGTTTCCCCACGCGAGCATGAAGAAGATGGCAAAGCTGGGGCTCCTCGGCGTGGTGATCCCGGAGGAGTACGGCGGCGCGGGGATGGACTTTACGACGCTCGCGATCATCGTCGAGGAGATCTCGCGCGTCTGCGCGTCGACCGGCGTCATCACGGCGGTCAACAACTCCCTGGCGGCCTACCCGATCTACCACTTCGGGACTGAGGAGCAGAGGAAGAAGTACCTTCCGCTCATCACGTCCGGGAAGTCGCTCGGGGCGATCGGCATCACCGAGCCGAACGCCGGGTCCGACCCGGCCTCGATGGAAACGACCGCGGTCCTCGATGGTGACCACTACGTCCTGAACGGCACGAAGTGCTGGATCACGAACGCCGAGGGGGCGGGTGTCTTTGTCATCTTCGCCTACACCGACGCTGCGGCGCGTCACAAGGGGATGAGCGCGTTCATCGTCGAGAAGGACTTCCCCGGGTTCTCGATCGGGAAGCACGAGAACCTCATGGGCATCCGCGCCACGGGGAACACCGAGCTCATCATGGACGACTGCAAGGTGCCGAAAGAGAACCTGCTCGGTGAGGAGGGCGGCGGGTTCAAGGTCATCATGCACACGCTCGACGTGTCCAGGATCGACATCGGCGCGCAGGGCGTCGGGATCGCGCAGGGAGCGCTCGACGCCGCCGTCAAGTACTCGAAGGAACGGGAGCAGTTCGGGAAACCGATCTGCGAGTTCGAGATGATCCAGGACATGATCGCGGAGATGGCGACGCAGATCGACGCGGCGAGGCTCCTCGTCTACCGCTCGGCCTCGATGAAGGACGCCGGCGCCAAGCGGTTCACGCGCGAGGCGGCCATGGCGAAGTACTACGCGGCGGAGGTCGTCGTCGACGTGACGAGAAAGGCCGTCCAGATCCACGGCGGGTACGGGTACTCGAAGGAGTACGCCGTCGAGCGCATGTACCGCGACGCGAAGATCATCGAGATCTATGAGGGGACGAGCCAGATCCAGAAGATCGTGATCGCGCGGAACGAGCTCAGGTAGATCGCCCCATGCCGCGCGTTGCCGCGCGCGGGCCGCAGGCCTTCAACACCAGAACCGGTGGACACATGCCTACTCTTGCAGAGAAGTACGAGCTCCTGGCCTGCATCCAGTGCGGGCGCTGCACCGCGGGCTGTCCCGTGTCGCTCCGCACGCCCCTGAACGTAAGGAAGCTCGTGTACGAGGGCCAGATCGGTCCTGGGCCTGCGGGTGCCCACGAGCGCCCGCAGGCGTGGAGCTGCACGACCTGCTCGACCTGCACGGAGCGGTGTCCGAAGGGCGTCAAGCCGATGGAGCTCTTGATCGGCCTCCGCGGCAAGTCGATCGAGCGCGGGAAGGCGTTGCCCGCGGTCCGGGACGCGCTCGAGAGCACTTTCAAGCACGGGAACCCCTGGGGCCGGAGCAGGGACAAGAGGGCCGAGTGGGCCGACGAGCTCGACGTCCCGATCGCGGGCGAGGGTGAAGCGATCCCGCTCCTCTACTACGTCGGCTGCACGCCGGCCTACGACCCGCGGGTTCAGGACGTTGCGCGGGCGCTCGTCCGCCTCTTGGAGGCGGCGGGCGTGACGTACTCCACGTTCGGCACCGCGGAGTCGTGCTGCGGGAACGAGGTGAAGCGCATGGGGGAGGAGGGGCTCTTCGAGCTTCTCGTCGAGGGGAACCGCGAGCTCTTCGCCGGGCACGACGTCGGCTCGATCGTGACGGGCTCGCCTCACTGCATGAACACGTTCCTGAAGGAGTACGGGGAGCCCGTCGGCGAGGTCGTTCATTACTCACAGCTCCTCGCGAGGCTCCTCGACGAAGGCAGGCTCGAGTTCAAGGGGAGCGTGGAGAAGAAGGTCACGTACCACGATCCTTGCTTCCTCGGAAAGCACAACAGCATCTTCGACGAACCGAGGAGCGTGCTCGAGCGCATCCCGGGAGTCGAGTTCGAGGAACTCGATCGGTCACG
>JALGWI010000116.1 GCA_025774245.1 bacterium | reverse complement strand
GAGGCGATCTCGAGGGTCGGAGCGGACGGCAGCAGGACCTGCGGCTGCTTCATCGCGTTCGTGCCCCAGCAGGAGAACGATGGCGGGCGCGTGTGGGAGGATGGCTTCGGGATGCTGCTCACCGACGAGAGTTGGTCGAGGATCCGACAGGGTCTGGAGAATGAAGCCCCTGTCTCGATCGATGGAAGCGGTGACGATCTGGGATTCACCATGGAGTGGATCCCGGACGAGTACGTGAACCCCGTGGACGGCAGGACGTACTCAGCCGGGGGCAGTGGCTGGCGGACGTTCCGCCCGGATGGCGGCGAGCGCAGCCGTCCGTCGGGTCCCTGCATGGTGCAAGAAGCGAACATGCTGGTTCCGGAGTCGGCGCTGGGGTCGCGTGTCGGCGTGAACGAGTTGAGCGACTACATGAAGGAGATCGAGGCTGTCGTGTCCGCGCACTTCGACGCCCGCGATGAGGTCTCGAAGCACGACCTGATCCTCGAGGTGGCCGTGAGCGAAGCTCCCCCCGCGGGGATGAGGATGGTAAGCAGGCCCCCGATCGACCCCGCCGCCCTCTCGGGTCTTAGGTCGGCCCTGACTGGCATCGATCCGCCAGCTGTCCGCGGAGCGCCGGTCTCCTTCCAGCTCGGGATCGCTGTGTCAGGCGGGACGGGGTTGCCGTGGCCGTGGCAGCCTGAGGCGGGCGAGTGCGACCGGGACGGACATGCCGACCCATCGGAAATCGAGGGCGATGGCGCGAGCTGGGTAGACGTTGGCTGGTCCGGGTAGCTACGGCGCCGGCTCCGAGACGCTCCGGGTGCGTTCGGCTCGTCGCGCGGCCGGGCGGAGAGCAACCGTTCGAGTGGGAGAGGTCAGAGCGTCCTCGGGAAGTGCCGGGCCTCCTCTCAGCGGAAGCCCTCGGTGATCGCCCTACGTCCACGCTGTCGCAGATGACCTACCGGTACTCGTACAGCTCCCACTCGCCCGACATCTCACCAGTGCCCGTCTCGCCGATCTCGATCGAACTCAGCGACGCGCTACCATGGTACCGGATCACGCCGCTGACATCCGCGCAGTACGGATACGGCGTGTGCTCGGTGAAATCCCAGATCGTGTCCTGGCGTATGTACGTCCAGCTGGGCTTGTCGTGCGCGGTTGAGATGTGGATGTCGCCCGACCAGCGCTCCGACGCGAGCACTCCTGTGCAGTCCGCGCCGGCGGGGCTCAGGAGCCCATGATCGGTGACCATTCCGCTTCCGGAGCCCATGCCCCCGCTGACCCCGTCGGCGGTCGTCCATCTCACGGTGTACTGGTAGTTGGATCCCGCATCTCCGTTGACCCGAATAATGTACCGGGCCGGGTCGGCGCTGTGCGAGGTGATCCGGATCTTCAGGAGGTAGTTCCTGTGGGGAGACAGTCCCGACACTGTGGTGTGCGACACCACCTCGAAAGACGCCCCGTTGACCAACTTCAAACCTGGGTGCTTTCAGGTGCCCGCTCCTTCCGCGTCCGACGTGAGGACGTATCCGTCGGCCGCCCCGGTCGGCATCCTGAACTCATCCGCCTTCACTCCGCCGACCACGTGGAGCTTGTCAGTCGGGTTCGACGTTCCGATCCCCACGTTCCCGCCGCCGCGGTAGATGTTGCCGCGCTCGATGACCCAGTCGGTGTCTGCTCCGCTCGTTTCCGCGTACTTCGCGTAGTGAGCGTAGGGGGCCGGCAGGAGTCCCGTCCTGGGGTCGAGTTCGGGTTCCGGTCCCACAGAGACGCTGAGCCAGTACGCGACGTCGAACGGCAGATCCAGCGGGACGATCGCTCCCAGCATCGCATCGAAGATGCCTTCAGCGACGGGGACGGTCTGCGTCTCCTGCCAGAGCGCCTCGCCGCCCACGTCGACGTCGTAAATCGCGAATGTGATCTGGTAGTCGCCGTCGGGCACGACCGCGCCTTCGGCGTCGGTCAGGACGCCCTGGTAGCTGAGCATCTGGGGGGCGTCCGCGGCGCAGATGGCCGCGGCGAACAGCACGATCAGCGCTGCCATGGTTACTGTTCTCATGACACACCTCCTGTTTGGATCCTGCGGACCCGCGCACCGGGAGGGGGCGAGGTGGGGACGACTGTGTTTCGGAGTTGAGAGCGCCGTCGGTTGGCTGGCGGCGGCCTGCGGTCTCGCCCTCAAATGACACGCTCGAACTCGATCTCGATGAGGAGAACGAGGATCGCTATCCAGGGGTCTCGCCCGGACATCGTCAGTTCCTCCATCGCGGGAATCGGGCCTGTCAGGAGGAAGCCAGGCCGACAGCCGGTATCCATCAACACTGATGCGGAACTGCTCAGCCCCGGGATCACCTCAGAAGCGTCATGCGACGCGACTCCGTGAACTCGCCCGCTGTGAGTCGGTAGAAGTAGACGCCGTTGGCCACTCCGTTCGCCTTCCAGCGCACTGCCTTTCGTCCCGGTGACTCGATCCGGTTGACCAGCACCGCAACACGCCGTCCAGTCACGTCAAAGACCTCGAGACGTACCGGGGAAGCATGAGGGAGGTCGTAGCGGATCTCGGTCTCGTGCGTGAAGGGATTGGGTATGCTCTGAGCCAGCCTGAACTTGCTCGGCGAATCATCGGCATCAGCGATGCCTGTGGGCGTGACCTCAAGGGAGACCTCGATGACCAGCGGGTTCTCGTCGGGGTCGTTGCTGAGGACTACGAGATACGCCTCGAGAGTGTCGGGTTGAGGGGACGAGGGCGCGCGAACGAAGACCTCCACGAGACTCGTATCGCCAGGAGCGACGGTCCCGCTCGTCGGCTCTTCGAGGAGCCAGGGGACATCCCATCTCGTCGAGTACTCCCCATTCCTCTCTTCTCCCACATGCTCGCTCTCCAGGATTTCGAACATGAGATCCCCGTATCCCGTGTTCGCCAGAGCCAGGAAGGAACTGGTGGAGTCCCCGGGGCTCAGGCTCCAGGACAGGCTCGTTGGCGCCACGTCGATGTCGCAGAACCCCGAGACCGTGAGAACGCCTGCCTGGTCCGGCGAGTAGCCGTTGAGCCCGCCGGTTCCGAGGTCGTTTCCGTCGAGGTCGGCGTACGTCCAGACGTCGGTTTCCTCGATGCCGAACCGGAACGCGTAATGATAGGTCCCAGCTGCCGCCGGGGTGATCGTGCCGACGTAGCGGTCCATCGAGTCCTCGTCCGAGTCGTACGCGGCCGGGCTCCAGGACCAGTCGAGATCCGACGGATGTGTGTCGAGCGGTCCGTACCCGAGCCATGCATCGACTCCGCTTCCTTGGCCTGGCGGATTGGTCACGCCCTCCTCGAGCACGAGTCCGTAGATGGGCTCGGTCGGCGTGGCTGCCGGGATGCTGGTCGTCTCCGGCGACTCGAGGATGCACCAGTCGACGCGCAGACAGGGGCCTTCCTCTATCCTGACATCGTCGATGGTCCACCCGTCGTAGCCGGTGCCGGAGGCGTAGGTCCGGAAGCGCACCCGGAGGAGGGAGCCGGCAATGGCCGACAGGTCGATCTGCGCCTGTGACCAGGAGGGCACTGTTCCCCCTGCGTATAACGCCACCTGGGACCAGTCGTGGCCCTGGTTGGTCGAGACCTCTACGTACACCTGG
>JALGWI010000005.1 GCA_025774245.1 bacterium | reverse complement strand
TCAGGCGGAGAGGAACGAATAGAGAAGGGGAAGTTCGTGCCGCTCGGCGGCGAGCTGCCGTGAAGCCCGCAGGACCCCGATGGTGAGGGAGGCAAGAGCGGCGGCGGCCGGACCCCAGGCGATACCGATGATGCCCGGCTGATCGAGGGAGTTGGACTCGACGCCGGGCGTCTTCGTGATTACGGGATGTAAAGGAGATCGAGCTAGTGCCACTCGTCGGCAAGCT
Source organism: bacterium (assembly GCA_025774245.1). Classification (GTDB taxonomy): domain Bacteria; phylum Joyebacterota; class Joyebacteria; order Joyebacterales; family Joyebacteraceae; genus JALGVN01. The sequence continues at coordinate 77,911 of JALGWI010000005.1, read as the reverse complement.
GCCTTGATGCCCGCAGGGCCCCGATGGCGAGGAAGGCAAGAGCGACGGCGGCGAGAGCCCAGGCGACACCGACGAAGCCCGGCTGATCGAGAGAGATGGACTCGACGCCGGGCATCTTCGTGATGTACGCCACGGCGGCGTCGGTCGCCGCCCTGAGGCCGCCGACGAGGCTCCCGATGAGGCTCTGCCCGGAGGATTCGATGCTGTCCCGGTCCACGACCCTCGCGATGCCCGCCACGGCGGCGGCCGTCGCGACGGCCGAGGCCGCGCTGATCACGACGATCTCGACGATCCGGCGGGTTCTTCTCTGGTGAGAGATCCCCTCGAGAACGGCGTCGGCCATCCACGCTGGGCTCCTCGCAGGGATGCCCTCGTCGAGGACCGCGTCGATTGCCGAGAGGACCGTCCTCTCGGCCCGGCAGGACGGGCACTCCGCCGCGTGCGCCTCCAGGCTCTCGAGATCGCGGGGAGCGATCTCGCCGTCGAGTTCTTCCTGGATGAGTCGCCTGCAGCGTGCGCAGTCCATCGTCCCTCCCGTGCGGATCTGGGGTATCGGGATACCCTCTACTCCCTATGACGCCCCCCCAAGGCGGCGGGTTTCACCGCCAGGGGGAGCAACTTCCCGGCCAGACGGGGATTTCCGGCCGGGAACCGGCCCGGTGCTGCCCTGAAGCCCCGAAACCGCCCGAGAGCCCCCCAAGAACCTCAGGAGCGTCAGGGGCCACCGGAGCCCCCCGCGAGGGCCCTATCTCAGGATCTTCCTCGAGACCGCGATATTGCCGGCCCGATCGATCGCGCGCACGGAGACCGCGTGCTCGCCCTTCGTGAGGTCCGTGAGCGTCAGATGGAACGTCTCGGACCTCCCGTCGAACATGCCGTCCCCGGCGAACGCCGGCTTCCACTCGCCGTAGTCCACGGCGACCGCCACGCGCGTCACCGGAGAGCGCTCGTCCTCGACGGCGCCCTCGACGCGAAGGACCCCGCCCTCGAGCTCGAGTTCGACACGCCCGATCGTCGGCGCGGTGTTGTCCACGACGAACGGGGCGCTCGCCCTCTCGTCGGAGAGCGCTTGCTCCTCGGTGTTGTCGGGCCGGTCGGTCACCACCACTCGCGCCCGGTAGGTCCCGTCGGTCATCGACTGAGTGTCCCAGGTGTGGACCGTCCGCTCGAGATCGTCCTCCACGAGCTTCCAGTCCTCCTCGTCCTCACCCCTGATCCAGAGGGAGAAGGAGAGGCGGTCCTGGTTGGGATCGATCGCCTCCCACTCGACGGTGCGGACGCCGCGCAGCATCACTGGCAGCTCGTGTATCGTCGACGTCGGCGGATCGAGCGAGAAGGTCACCTCCACCCCGCTCGGGAGCGACTGCCGGACGGCGCCCTCTCCGCCGCCCGACGTGCCCGTCTCATCCGGATCGTAGACGGTCACGGCGCCGAGGCGCGGCGGCAGATTCTCTCGCAGGAACGCGATCCCGACCGAACGAAGCACGGGGCTCTCGCCGCCCGAGCCCTGCCCGAGCTCCACCCTCCACTGGAGGAACCGGGCCGGCGGACTCGCGATCGCGCCGGCGGCGTCTCCCTCGACCGGCGCCCACTTGCTCCAGAGATCGTCGGGCTCGACGGCGTGCCCCGATCTCGTCGAGAGCGCGAGCGAGCTGCCCGAGGGCAGTACCGCCTCCCAGCTCGCTTCGCCCCAGATCGCCGAGGTGTTCGCGTCGAGGACGTCCGACTCGTACGCACCCGATGGCGCTGTGCCGGAACCGACGACGTAGACCGCCGCCGACGCCCCGGTCGTCACGACCAGCCCCTCGCCCGTCGAGGAGATCGACAGGATCTCCTCCTCGTCGAGCGACGCGACGAGATCGGTGTCGCCGGTCGGTGTGATCGAAAAGATGAGTCCGTGCGAGCCGGTTCCCACCCAGACCGTGCCGTCGGGCCCCGGCCCGAGCGCTGTGATCGGGGACTCGCTGGAGCGCCACAGCTCGACGGCGCTCCCCGCGGGGGTCGAGATGTAGACCGCTCCCTCACCGAGGCCGACGCCCAGCTCGCCGTTCTCCTCGAACGCCTGCTCGAACGCGATCGACGTGCCGGCGAAGTAGAGACGACCGTCGGGCGCCGGTGCGATCCCGGGAATCTCCTCGTGAGGCGTGTCGTAGATGACCCTGAGGTCCCGGCCCGGCGTGACGTCGATGACGAGCCCCTCGCCCGCCGTCCCGGCGATCACCCGCCCGTCGAACGCCGCCAGGGCGATGACGCTCGACTCCTCGAGCTCGCAGACGAGCTCGCCGTCGCCGTCCTCATCGACGGCGAACACCTTCGCGGCGTCCCCGGTCCCCACCATGAGCCCGTGCTCGGGCGAGTGGGCGAGGCTCCACACGTAGTCCTCACCAGTGTCGAAGAAGAGCTCCTCCGTTCCGTCGCCGTCGACCCGGTAGACCTCCCCGCCCGGCGCCGTTCCGACGAACACGTCGCCTCCGTCACCGATGGCGATCGAGGCGATGTCCGACGTCTCCGTCTCGAAGAGGAGGGTGAACTCGCCGTCGCGAAGCCGGTAGAGCCGCCCCGGGGTACCCCCGATGACGTAGAACGATCCGTCCCGGCCGCGGACCGCGGCCCACGCGTAGCGGGAGTCGGGCACGGCCTCTCTCTCGAACGGCGGAGAGAGGACGACGGCCCCGTCGTGCCTGACCGAGGTCCCGTCCAGCTCCCCGTCGAGGAAGGAGGAGGCAGTGTCGGTGCGCCAGAAGGACGGCGACACCGCGAGGGCGGCGGATGGGAGCAGGACGAGGGCGCAGAGCGCCGCCGCGATCGCACCCCGCGGCGTGGATCTTCCAGGCATCGTTTCCCCCTGAAGGAGTTTCGCTGTTCGTGTGCTCGGGCCGGTCCCGGACCCGGCGGGTTCCCGCGGGTCGCCGCGACCGAAGTGCGGCGTCGCCGTCCGCGACCGCCGCGTGCTATCTGTCGTTTCGTCCGTCGTGTCTGATGACCAGCAGGAGTTCATGGAACCCCTCGACCTGCCGGTCGATCGTCGTCTCCGTCTGACTCACCATGCTGAACTCGACCGGGTCGACCTCGCCGCTCGTGGCGCTCGAGGCCATCGCGAGCGCCGCCCTCCCCGGAATGTCCCTGAGCTCGTCTCCGGAGAGCGAGAGCCCCGGCCGCTCCGAGAGGATCTGCGCGACGATCGCGTTCCCGGGCTTCGACCGGTCGATGAGCGCGAAGTACTGCTCGAGGTTCCTCGGCACGAGGCCCGCTCCGAGCCTCTCTGCCTCCCACAGGTGGTACGACTCCGCCCCTCCTACCCTGAGCATCAGGTACTCGTCAGGGATGCGGGCGGGGAGCGTGAGGCGCAGGGTCTCGGTGGACTCTGCTCCCTGCCACTGGCCGAGCACGACCCGCACGACGACCTCGTCGCCGGGGCGATAGACGGCCCTGTCCATGTCGACGCGCTCTATGACCGCCGAACGCCTCTCCGCGCGGATGTCGAGATCGAGCGTCATCGACGAGATCTCGCGTTCCTCGAACGGGTTCTCGATCAGGAAGTCCATGATCGCCGCCAGCTCGCCTCCCGCGCGGAAGGCGGCGTCGGACGTGTAGAAGGTAGTCTCGTACGTGAGGACGTCGTCGCCCGTTGCGACCTCCATCGCGAGCTCGGCCGACGCGGGGCCCGACGCCTTGAGAGCCTCCGTGACGGCGCCAGAGACGGCGAGCGCGGCGAAGAGCGACGAGTACGGATGCGTCCTGAGGATCTCGAAGTCGAACTCCGCCGAGGCGTAGCCGGCCTCCCGCACGCGAACCGTGAGCGGGATCATCGTGGGAGCCGGGCCGAGGCGGCCGGCGACCATGCGGCGCCTGTCCTGGACGAAGGTCCCGATCAGCTCTCCGCCCGATGCGAACTTCGAGGAGACAGACTGGAGCGGAAGCAGGGTGTGCACGTACGCGTCGACCATGGGGCTCTCGATCGCCCCGGCGTTGAAGAGCGGGTGCCCGAACGCGAGGATCCTGTCGCCGTCCACGTGCGTCACCGTTCCTATCGCGGTCCAGCTCGCGTCTCCCCTGACGAACTGGACGCCGACGGCGGACCCAGGCTCGATCCCGCCCCCGGTCTCGCCGCCGGTACCCGAGGCGCCGCTGACGGGAGCGAGTCCGGTTCCCTCGAGGAGTCGCGCGACCCGCCCGAGGTAACCCTCGCCGCCGGCCGACGTCACGAGGGGAACGCCGATGGCGACCATCTCGTGGCCGCCGTAGACACCGACCGCCGCGGGCGCCAGAGGATCGGCGATGCCGTCGCCGACGCCGGCGATACCCGACACCCATCCGATCCGCGACGACGTGAACTCGCCCTCGGGGAAGAGCCGGGAGCCGAGCGCCCCGCTTCCGCCCCGGGTGCCTTCGCCCGTCTCCTCGTCGAACGCCGAGAGAGCCGGGAGCATCTCCGCGATCGGGGTGATCACCGCGATCGGCTCCTTCGTGAACGGCCACGTCGCCGAGAGCGCGCCGACCAGCCTCCCCTCCTTATAGACGGGGCTTCCGCTCATCCCCTGCAGGATCCCCGTCTTCTCGAGGATCTCGCCGTAGGCGCGGGCGATGATGAGATCGCTGCCCGGCGCCGAGCCCCGCACGATCCCGAGGATCTCGACCTCGAACTCCTCGACGTCGGTTCCCGAGAACACCGTCCGGCCGACGCAGCGGTCCCCGGGCCTGATCTCGTCGATCGAAACGAAGCGTTCGGGATCGATCTCGAGGCAGCGCGGCGCGTCCCCGAGCGCCGCCGGGCCCGCGAGCGCTCCGACTACCAGAAGCGCGGTGAGGAACGCCCTCGTGTATCTCGTTGGCTCCGCTGGTCGGAAGCGACGGTTCATGCTCCTCCTCTCAGAGGCCTCGTCGGGAGAACATCCTCTGCCCAGAGACCGAGTGTCCACCATCCGCCGCCTTCAGTCAAGTCGGCGGGGCTGGCCGCGACGTCCGCCGGGCCGGTCCGCGCCGCGGTGGACGGGCGCGGGGAGGGAGGGCGACTCCTCAGTGCGAGCTCCTCGGCACGACCGGGGGCTCGACCGGCGTGTCGTGAAGCCTGAAGCGGATCCTCTGGTCGACGAGGATCGCGGTCGCCACGCCCTCGACAAGGAAGGGCCGGAACTTCCACTGCAGGACCGCGCGGTGGGCCTCGACCTCGCAGGGCTCGTCGACCTCCGAGGCGACGAGCCACGCCCTGGCTACGTCGCCGGTCTCGGTCACGTGGAGCCGAAACGTCACGACGCCCTCGATGTCGGCAGCGATCGACTCCCTCGGGTAGTGCGGCTTGACGAGTCTCACGAGGACGACGTCCGTGCTCGTCGGCTGCGGGAGCGAACGCTCGAGCTGCGCCTGCAGTTCCTCTCCCACGTCCTGCTTCTCAGCCTCGCCGGTCTCCTCCTCCATCGGCACGCCGGCCGGGACCTCCCAGTCGACGGCGCGGATGTCGATGACGCGGAAGAAGGACTCGGACCCGCTGCCCCGCGGCGTCTCGAATTCGGACTCGACGTTCGATGGGTCGCGCCGGACGGAGATCTCGGGGAGGATCCGGAGAACGCCGTGGTATCCGATGTGGCGCACCAGCGGTATCCGGCGGCTGAACGGAACGGAACCCAGGAGCAGCAGAACGTGAACCGCGACCGCGACGGCCACCGATCGAACCAGGCGCGTCCGGTAGTCGCGATCTCGCCTCCTGCGTGTCTCGGTGGCGTGGGGAGGCCGCGCGTTCATGAGAGACTCGATCCTCAGTCGGCGTGAACGGCGCAGCCCGCCCGGGGGGCGGCTCACGGGACGTGTCGTTCCGGCCGAGGGAGCCGGGAGGAGAGGTTCATCCGCTCACGGAAGGTGCTGAACGGAAGGTTCCTCGCACTCCTCGAAGCGGTACTCCTTGGGGACCACCACGATACCCTTGTCGGTGATCGTGAAGCGTCTGGCGTCTTCCTCGGGATCGTAGCCGATCTGCGTCCTGGCGGGGATGCGCACGCCTTTGTCCACGATCACCCGGCGGAGTTTCGCGTAGCGTCCGACGTCGACGTCCTCCATGAGGATCGACTCGAAGGCGTAACTGAAGCTGTTCGTTCGCACCCGCGGAGAGAGGACGCACCGCTGGATCCTGCCGCCGGAGATCACGCAGCCCGTCGACACAATCGAATCGACGGCGATGCCCATCCTCCCCCCCTCCGTGGGCTCGGCGTAGAGGAACTTCGCCGGGGGGTATCGCCCCTGATACGTGTGGATCGCCCACCCGTCGTCGTAGAGGTTGAGCTGCGGCACCGTGTCCACGAGGTCCATGTTCGCCGCCCAGTAGGCGTCGATCGTCCCCACGTCCCGCCAGTATCGGCTCCCCTGCTGGTCTCCGAAGACGAAGGCGCGGACGTCGGCTCCCCCCGCGGTCATCGCGGGGAGCACGTGATGCCCGAAGTCGAAGTTGCCCTCCGAGGTCACGCGGCGAAGCCACTCGACCATCGCGTCCGTCCGGAAGACGTAGATGCCCATCGACGCGAGGACCTGGTCCGGCCTGCCGGGAATCGTCGCCGGGTCGGACGGCTTCTCCTGGAAATCGAGGACCCGCATGGAATCGTCGATCTGGAGGACGCCCAGGTCCGGGGCCTCCGACACGTCCCGCTCCTGGACGCAGATGGTGACGTCGGCGCCGGAGGCCTCGTGGGTCGTCAAGAGGGTGTTGTAATCCATCGTGTAGACGTGGTCGCCGGAGAGAACGAGGACGTGCCCCGGTTCGAGCGGGTCCAGAAGGTGGAGGTTCTGCCACATGGCGTCCGCCGTGCCCCGATACCAGTTCTCGCCGAGGCGCTGCTGCGCGGGGACGTTCTCGATGAACTCGCCCAAGGCGTAGCTCAGGAAGCCCCACCCGCGCTGCAGGTGACGGGCCAGCGACCTCGACTTGTACTGCGTGAGAACGAAGATCTTCCGGAGGTCGGAGTTGAGCGCGTTGGAGAGGCTGAAGTCGATGATGCGGTAGATGCCGCCGAACGGCACCGCCGGCTTCGCGCGGTCGCGCGTCAGGGGCCACAGTCGCTTACCCTTCCCGCCCGCGAGCACCACGGTAACGACGTCTCTGTGCATGATCCTCCCCCTCGCCGCCTGTGCGGCGCCGGCCCTGGACAGCGGCGCGGACTCCGGCGCGCCTCCGTGCCCGAAGACGTCAGACTCCCCCGCTCCGTCCGGACGCGCCGGACGACTCGCCCCATTCTTAGAACGGCTCGGGGTGCGGTGTCAAGAAGGAGAACGCTCTTCCGTGCGTTTTTAGGTTGACAGCACGTGACGTCTCGCCAAGAATGAGGCCGCCAACGGGTCCGGTGGTCGGTCCGCCCCGGGGAGGGCCTGGGACGACGCCCGCCGGAGAACCAGACAGGAGGCGTTTCATGAGGTGGCTAAGGATTCTACCGGTGCTCCTCCTTCTTGCAGCACTCCTGGCATCGACGGCGGAGGCCAGGCGGGACGAGGCAGTGCCCGTGTGGGACCCGCAGAACGCCAACCGCATCAATGTCGACTTCTGGTACGACGACATCGAGGGCGACGTCAGCGGGTGGTCGTCCGTCGACAATACGGCGTTCGCCACGCCCAAGTTTCACATCGACACGTACCTCGCCTGCGATCTCCCGGGACACACCGGACCGAACGCCTGGTGGTGCGGCGAGCTGAACGGGACCTTCGCCGGCGGCGACGGATACGCCAACTCCTGGGACCACCGGCTCGGCGTCCCCGCGACCGACGTGGCGGCCGCGACCTACCCGATCCTGACCTTCAAGGGCCGCTACGACTCCGAGGCGGGGTACGACTACACCTACGTGCAGGCATTGGACGGCGGCGTCTACATCGACCTCAACACGGGCTACAACGGCTCGAGCGGGGGCTGGTTCGACATCGGCGCCTACGGTTTCCCGCTCGACACCTACGACAGCCCGGCGACATGCCGCTTCCGCTTCCTTTCGGACGGAGCGTGGTCCGACGCCGACGGCCTGTACGATTCGGACGGCGGCGCCTTCCACTGCGACGACGTCAAGATCTTCGACTTCTACGGCGGTACCGAGTACTTCTTCGACGACGTCGAGTCCGGCGGGCTGTGCGTGCCGTCGGTCCCCGGCGCCGCCGGCGACTGGTGGCACGTCGTCGAGGACAACTGCTCGTCGTGGAGCACGCCGCACAGCTGGTGGTGCGGTGACGACGGGGACACGAGCCTGATTCCGCCGAACCTCAACAACTCGCTCCTCACTCCGCCCGTCGACATTTCGGAGGCCGTGACCTGCACGTTGAGGTACTACCTGCACGCGGAGGTGCCGACGGGCGAGGACGGCTGGAACATCGAGGTGAGGTTCGACGGGGGTGAGTGGCAGCAGCTGCACGCGTTCTACGGCGACTTCGAGTCGTGCGACGGCTGGGGGAACTCGGGCATCAACGGCGACGATCTCACGGACTACCTGCCGGCCGACGAGGTCCAGCTCATGGTCACGATGCAGACGAGCGACGACGGGTGCGGACCCGGTGCGGCAGGCGGAGCGGGCATCAACCTCGACGACACCTGGTTCGAGGGCGTGCACACGGACGCCATCGAGGAATCGAGCTGGGGCCGCATCAAGATGTTCTACCGGTAGGGAGCAGGACGCCGATGGGGAGCCGCGCGCGATCAAGGAAGGCTCCCTTGACCATCCGGACGCGGCAGGCCTCCGGTCCCCCGCCACGCGGGTCGGACGAGGCGCTGCCGCGTCCTCACGTCTGCACCAGGCGGTCGGACGCTCAGAGGGGTCCGTGTGCGGGCTTCTGAGCGACCGCTCATGAAGAACTCTTGACCAAGCCTGCGTCTTGGGTTATAATGTAGACGAAAAGGTAAACTGACCGTAAGCGCGACCCGGGGTAAGGAGGATTTCCATGCGCCTGTTCGGGCTCCGTATCTTTTTGTGCGTTGTCGCCGTGGTCTCTCTGACGGCGGCCGCCTCGGCGGCACCGACCCGTTCACTCACGTCCCAGGTGGAGTTCGCCGCGTCCGATCTCTCGATCGAGCGCGTCGGCGCCTTCGACAGCGTCCGGCTCCCGGGCACGGTCACGACAGTCCAGGAAGGCCACCCCGAGCTGCCGCTCAAGCTCGTGCGGTTCGTTCTTCCCGAAGGCACGACCGCGGCCCACGCGCAGGCCTTCGTCCGTTCGAGCGTCGAGCTCGACGGCAACTACACGATTCGGCCTCGCCAGCCGGAGGTGCCGCTCTCGCGACCCGAGCTCGCGAGGTGGGTCGATCCCGACGAGCGCGTCTACTCGATGGAGACGGTCTACCCCAGCAGGCCGTGCATCCTCCTCGGCACCGGCAACATGTCGGGCCACACGATCGCCACGGTGGCGGTCTTCCCCGTGCAGTATCTCCCGGCGGAGGGCAGGCTCGTCGTCAACGAGGAGATCGAGATCAGGCTCTCGCTGACCGACGCACCGGCCGGCCGCGCGCGCGCGCCGATCGCCCGGTCGCTCTCCTCCGAGGAAGCGATCGACCAGCGTCTCGCGGCGCTCGTCGTGAACGCCGACGATGTGCCGCCGCCGAGCGGCGCCCTCGGGCCGAGGACCGGCACGGTCGACTACCTGATCATCACCGGCGCGTCCTACACGTCGACGTTCCAGGAGCTCGCCGACTGGAAGTCCCAGAAGGGGCTCAGCACGGAGGTCGTGTCGACCTCCTGGATCTACGGCAGCTACGACGGCGTCGACAACGCGGAGAAGGTCAGGAACTGCGTCATCGACTACTACGAGAACTTCGGAACGATGTGGGTCCTCCTCGGCGGAGACACGACCATCGTCCCGGCCAGGATCGTCTTCGCCATGAACACCGATGCGGGGAACGACGAAATCCGCTGCGACCTCTACTACGCGGACGTGGACGGGACGTGGAACGACGACGGGGACGGGAGGTGGGGCGAGGTCAACCAGGACAACATCGACATGTACGCCGACCTCTTCGTCGGGCGCGCGCCGGTCGACAACGTGACGGAGGCCGCCCGATTCGTCGGCAAGGTCCTCACGTACGAGGGCGCGCCCGGGGGCGACACGCTCCACGGCGACTACCAGCGCAGGATGCTCTTCCTCGCCGAGGTTCTCTGGAGCGAGCCGTGGACAGACGGTGGCGTCTGCAAGAACATGATCGACGACGAGTCGGTGCCCGAGCAGTTCGACCCGATCACCAAGCTCTACCAGACGAACGGGCAGCTGACACGCAGCCGGACGTTGCTGGAGCTCAATGCCGGCCAGAACATCGTCAACCACAACGGCCACGCGTACTACAACGTCATGAGCATCGGATCTTCCGCCCTCTACAACTCCCACATGGACGGCCTCACGAACGGCCCCCGGTACGGGATCTGGTACTCGATCGGCTGCTGGCCCGCCGCGATCGACTACAACTGCATCGCCGAGCACTGGGTCAACGCTCCCAACGGAGGCGGCGTGGCGTTCGTCGGCAACAGCCGGTTCGGCTGGGGCTCGCCCGGCAACCCGGGCAACGGCACGTCCGACGTCTTCGACCGCGAGTTCTTCCACCAGCTCTTCAACGAGGGCCTCGAGCACATCGGCATGACGAACGCGGCCCACAAGGACGCCTACGTGGAGCTGGCGCGAGCGAGCGGGTACCACCGCTACTGCCTGTACGAGCTCAATCTCCTCGGCGATCCCGAGATGAGGATCTGGACGGAGGAACCGGTCACCGCATCGGCCAACCACCCGATCACGGTTCCGCTCGAGGAGCACCCGTTCGTCGTGGCCGTCTCGCGGGACGGCGCCCCGGTCGCCGGAGCCGACGTGTTCCTCTCGGGCACCGACGTGAATGCCGCGGCGACGACGAACGAGGACGGGATCGCGATCCTCTTCCCGAGTCCGACGGTCGAGGGCGAGCTCCTTCTGGTCGTGACCGGCCAGGGGATCCGCCCTTACACGGCGTCGGTCACCGCGATGAACGGCCCGTCGGAGCTGACGCCGCCGGACGCCGTCGCGAATCTCAACGTCGCCGACCCGTTCGACCTCGGCAGCATGATCAGGCTCGACTGGACCGGCTACGCGGCTCCCGCGGACTTCGCCCACTACAAGGTGTACCGGGACGTGACACCCTTCGACGACGTCGTCGGGATGGTCCCGATCGAGACCGGTCTCCTTCTGCCCGACGCAACCGTGTGGGAAGACACGTCGGTCGAGAACGGCCAGTCGTACTACTACGCGGTGACGGCGGTCGACGTGGCAGACAACGAGCTCGCGACCGTGAGCTCGCGAGGCCCGATAGCCTCCAGCGTCAACTCGAAGATCCTGGTGTGGGACGCCGACGACGGCGACACACCGTTCGACGGCATCGGCGACGACTTCGCGGAGGGCGACGGAACCGAGAGGCCGTGGGTCGAGGCGCTCGATTCGATCGGCGAGCTCTACACGATCACGGGCACGCTCCCGCCGGACCTCTCCCCGTTCGACATCGTCATCTATCTGGGCGGCGTGCTCAACTTCGGGATCCCGGAGGCGAACGCGCCCATGACCGAGGCTGACATCGTGGCCCTGACGGCGTTCATCGACGCCGGCGGAAGCGTCTACGCTGAGGAGCCGAACTTCGGCGGCGCCTACTTCATCAACGGAAGCCCCGCGGGCGTCGAACTGTGGAGCAGATTCCACGCGACGTACGCCATGGGCTGCAATCGCGAGACCGGCAACGTCGAGTACCTCGACGGCGAGCCGGGCACGCCCACGGAGGGCATGGCGTTCGACTACGACTACCTGGGCGGCGCTGACCACTTCGTCGCGCTCGTGACGCCGGACGGCGTCGCGGGATCGTATCCGCTCTGGATCGACCAGACGGTGAATGGAAGGGGATCCGTCTACGTCGATCCTATCGGCGGCGGACGCCTCTACATGGTCCCGGTCCTTCTCGGAGGAGTGGCCGACGGCGTCAGCCCGTCGACGAGGCTCGAGTACGTAACGAGGATCCTCGACGAGGCGGGCCTGGTCGGCACGACGGGCGTCGCCGACGGAGCCGTCGCCGGCAGGAACTGGCTCGCGCAGAACGCGCCGAACCCGTTCAACCCGAGCACGTCGATCAGGTACTCGGTAGGCCGTGAAGGGGCCCACGTCACGCTTGCCATCTACGACGTGAGCGGGCGCCTGGTGACGAAGCTCGTAGATGCGCCGACGGCAGCGGGCGAGCAGATGATCCTCTGGGACGGACGGAACGCCCACGGGAGGCAGGTCGGATCCGGGATCTACTTCAGCCGCCTGTCGGTCGACACCTGGACGGCGACCCGGAAGATGGTCCTTCTGAAGTAACGCCGGCGGCCTTGAGGCCCCGGGGACGGCGGGCCGGGGGACGAGAGGGTCGCGGGGCCGGGCGCAGGAACCCCTGAGCGGGCGTCCGGGAGGTTCATACCTCCTTGACGCCCGCCGGTGGCTGTGTTATAATACGCAAGGTAGTTGGAAACCGGAAGCAAAACCCACCGACCATCGACAGGACTCAGGAGCGAAGCAAGGGCCGACACTGCTAGGGCTGTTCTAGAGAACTGAGCCACACCATCGGAGACGCGCCGAACAGCCTTTTGTGCGTCGCCGATTTGCGGCTTGGCGCAGTGTCGATCTCTTGTGGATTCGCACGATTGCGCCAGGATCGGGTGCCGGTTCGCAACGGCCTCGGTCCTGTTCTTGGTTCTGTGAGTGGTTGTTCAGCAATGAAGGCGAGTTGGAAGGGGAGGATAATGGTTCTCAGACGACACGCTCACCTTTTTGCCGTACTCATCATCGCACACGCCGCGCTGCTGGCGAGCGCCGCGGGACCCTCCGTGGAGACCTCGTACGATCCCTCCGGGGTGCGGATCGAGACCGACGGCGAATACGCGAAGCTCGCGATCAAGGGCGCGCGTCACATCAAGACGCCTGGCGCACCTGCTCTGCCGGTCGAGTACCTCTCGTTCGTGATTCCGGCGGACGCGCGCGTCGAAGACGTGCTGATATCGTCGCTCGTGGAGATTGAACTCCCGGGGATGCACCGGGTGATCCCGGCACAGCCGGAGGTTCCCACCGGCGAGACGCCCCCGTGGGTCGATGCCGATCCCCTGATCTACGAGAGCGACGCGACCTGGCCGTCGGCGCGCATCGAGTACCTGGGCGACGGCTACCTCGGCGGCTACCACATCGCGAGTGTGGCGGTCTATCCTCTGACCTACACCCCGGCGACCGGGACGCTGACGCTCGCGACCGACATCGAGGTCGAGCTTTCGCTCGCCTCCGACGCGAACCGGTCGCGGCCGCGCCACAGGATGACGGCCCGCTCCGACCGGATGTACCGCGAGATGGTCGAGGCCCTCGTGGTGAACCCCCACGAGGTAGCGGGGAAGCTCTCCGGTGTGGAAGTGGTGGACGACGTGGGGCCGGAGGGGTTCATGCCGCGCTACTCGCCGTCCCTCGAGGGGAGTCCGGTCGAGTACGTCATCATCACGAGCGACGAGTTCGAGCCCTACTTCCAGGAGCTTGCCGACTGGAAGACCAGAAAGGGCGTTCCGGCCGTCGTCCGGACGATCGACTGGATCGACGCGAACTACCCCGGCGGTTGCGACAGGGCGGAGCGGATTCGCCTCTTCATCCGGGACGCGTTCTCGAGCTGGGGAACGACGTACGTCCTCCTGGGCGGCGACACCGCCATCGTACCGGTGCGCTACGCGTGGTCGGGCTACTACGGCGGCTGGGACATCTCGACCGACCTCTACTACAGCGACCTGGACGGGAACTGGAACGCGGACGGCGACAGCAAGTTCGGCGAGGCGTACGTGAGCATCGCGTCGCCGGGCGACAGCACCGATTTCTACCCGGACGTCTTCGTGGGGCGCGCTCCGGTCGCGACGACGGTCGAGGTCGAGACGTTCATCGACAAGGCGCTCACCTACGAGAAGGCCCCCGACCCGATCTTCGCCGGACGGAACCTCTTCCTGGCGGAGGTCCTCTTCCCCTACGACTGGCGGCCGGGCGACTTCATCAGTACGGACGGCGCCCAGCACATCGTCGAGCCCGTGCTTCCCATGATCCCGCCGGAGATCCACGTCAGCCGCGTCTACCAGAACTACACGGCCTTCCCGGGAAGCTACGACCTCAATCGGATCTCCGCGCTCGACTCGCTGAACGTGGGCTACAACATCACGTGCCACGTGGGCCACGGCAACAAAGACGTCCTGAGGTGCAGCAGGGGTAACTACCTGGCCCCGCAGGACGTCGACATCCTCGGGAACACGGTCGCGAAGTCGGGCTTCGCCTGGATGCTGAACTGCTCGTCGACGGCGATCGAGTACGACTGCATCGCCGAGCACTTCCTGAACAACCCGGAGGGCGGGATGTCGCTCCTCTACGGCCCCACGCGCTTCTGCTTCCCGACGACGGCCGAGGACTACTTCTCCGAGTGGTTCGAGCTTCTCTACGTTGACGACGAGACGACGGTCGGGGTCACGTGCGCTGAGTCCAAGGTGCCGTTCATCCCCGGCTCGTTCTACGACAACACCGACCGGTGGACGCAGCTCTCGTTCCTGCTGCTCGGCGATCCCGAGGTCGCGCTCTGGACCGGCCGGCCCGTGAACATGACGGTCGTCCACAGTCCGGCGGTGCCGCTCGGGGCGACCGACCTCACTGTCTCGGTCTCCGACCCGGCCGCCGTGGTGGGCGCGCTCGTCTGCGTCGCCAAGGAGGGCGAGGTCTACGCGACGGGGTACACCGACGGCTCCGGCCAGGTCGTGCTCTCGTTCACGCCGAAGACCACCGGCACGATGACCATCACCGTCACGGCCGAGAACCACTTCCCCTATGAGGACACGGTCAGCGTCTCCCCGACCTCCTCGCCGCACGTCTCCCTCCGTGACGTCGTCGTCGACGACGACACCGTCGGCTGGAGCGACGGCAACGGGAACGGCAGGGCGGAGGCGGGCGAGGCCATCGAGCTCGACGTGACCGTAGGGAACGGCGGGCAGAGCGGCGCCACGAACGTGACCGCGACGCTCCTCGACGGCGACCCGTACGTCACGATCGTCGACAACACGCACTTCCTGGGCACCATCCCGTCCTCGACCGAGCTCACGTTCCAGGACGCCTTCCTGATCGCGATCTCGGACGACTGCCCGAACGACTACGAGGCGCCACTCGAGCTCGTGATGGACGACGGATCGCGAACGACGTGGTACGGGAACGTAGTCCTGAGGGTCTACCGTCCGGAGCTCGTCCAGACCCACAACGCCATCGACGACGGCGTGGCCGGCAACGGCGTGCCGAACGTCGGCGAGACGGTCACGCTGACGATCGACGTTCTGAACGAGGGGAACGGAGACGCCGACCTCGTGACGGGCATCCTGCGGTATCCGGGGGCCGAGGTGACGATCACCGACAGCACGGACACGTGGGGCGACATCGGCGAGGCCGATACCGTCACCGGCCAGAACGGGTTCGTCTTCGACGTGAACGCGCCGATCTCGGGCTACTTCCAGCTCCTCCTCCACGACGAGGACGGCAAGGAGTGGACGCACAGCTTCGAACTGGTCCGCCCGGGCATCCTCGCCAACCTCACCGGGAACGTGAAGGCCACGACGATCTACCTTCTCTGGAGTCACTCCGACGAGCCGGACCTCTGGGGCTACAACGTCTACCGCACCGACCATCCGGCGGGGACGTACCAGCTGGCGAACGACGGCGTCGTCGAGAGGATCTCGTACTTCGAGGACTCAGGACTCGCCGAGAACACGCAGTACTACTACCGCGTGTCGGCCGTCGATTCGTCCGGCAACGAGAGCCTGCAGTCGGCGACGCTCGAGATCACCACGAACCCGCCGAGCCAGGCCGGATGGCCGCTCCTCACGGGCGAACCGAACTACGGCACGCCCGCCGTGGCGGACATCGATCTCGACGGCGATCTGGAGGTCCTGATCGGGTCCGGAGACGTCTACTGCTGGCACCACAACGGAGTCGAGTACATCGACGGTGACGGCGACCCGCGGACGAGCGGCATCTACGCGGTCGACGGCATGGGCGGCTACCGCTCGTCGCTCGCGATCGGCGAGCTGGACGGCGACGCCTACCCGGAGGTCGTGGGCGCCTCGTGGGGCAACTTCGGCACTCCGGATCTCCCTGACTACCGCGTGTTCGTGTGGAACGCGGAGGACGCGACGCTGGTGGACGGCGGCGCCTGGCCAAGGTCGACGGCGGACTACTGCTGGGGGACGCCGGCCCTGGGCGACCTCTCCGGCGACGGGCTCCACGACGTGGTCATCGCCTGTGACGACGGGAACCTCTACGCGTGGGACTCGTACGGACAGGAGCTGATCGACGGCGACAACAACCCCGCGACGGACGGCGTCTTCGCGTTCCTCGGGTGGGAGTTCGCGCACGGTTCGCCCGTGCTCGTCGACATCGACGACGACACCGAGCTCGAGATCATCATCGGGTCGCGGTCGGAGAGCCTCTACGTGTTCAACGCGGACGGCACCAACGTGCCCGGCTGGCCCGTCTCGTGCGGCACGATCGTGGCCGGTTCGCCCTGCGTGGCGGACCTCGACGCGGACGGGAACCCGGAGATCATCATCACTGCGAACAACGGCAACATGTTCGTGCTGAGCGCCTCGGGCGACACGCTTCCCGGGTGGCCGATCGCGATCGACCTCGGCGGCGACTTCCCGCCGTCGCCCTCGGTCGCCGACCTCGACGGGGACGGCGAGCTCGAGATCATCCAGCCCGACGAGGATGGCCTCGTCCACGTTCTCTCGATACTCGGAGAGGAACCCGTCGGCTGGCCCGTCCAGCTCGACTCCTCGTGTAACTCGAGCGCGTCGGTCGGCGACGTCGACGGCGACTCCCAGATGGACGTCGTCGTGACGACCTACTCCGGCAAGGTGTACGCCCTCGCGCGCAACGGCGAGGTACTGAACGGCTGGCCGATCCAGACGGACGCGGAGGTCTTCTGCACGCCGACCCTCGCCGACCTCGACCTCGACGGGGACGTCGAGGTGATCGTGGCCGGTCAGGACGTCTTCGTCTACATCTGGGACTGTGAGGGCAACTACGCCGACGGCGAAGGGGTCGAGTGGGGGACCTTCCGCCACGACACCATGCGGTCGGGGAACTACGCCCACAGGGTCCCGGCGGGCATCGCGGAGGACGACGGGACCGTCGGGCCGATGCTCTCGCTCGAGCAGAACGTCCCGAACCCCTTCAACCCGATCACGACGATCTCCTACAACGTGCCCTCTGATGTGACCGAGCTCGAGCTCTGCGTCTACAACGTCTCGGGGCAGCTCGTGAAGACGCTCGCCGCCGGCGAGACCGCCCCGGGCCGCCACGCGGTGGTGTGGGACGGCAGCGACACGGCTGGATCGAAGGTCGCCTCCGGCGTCTACTTCGTCAGGCTCTCAGCCGGGAGCGTCGCGGCCACGAGGAAGATGGTCCTTCTGAAGTAGCCGCACGGAGAGAACCGAACACCAGGAAGAAGCCGGGCCCCTTCGGGCCCGGCTTCTTCCTGGATCGACGCGCCGCTCGCCCGGTCGGCGCGTCGGCGCCTCCCCCGGACCGCTTCGTCCCGGACCGTCAGTCCTCGAGAACGGCCCACCGCTCGTAGAGGGCGTCGACCCGCTCCGACAGCGCGCGCTGCTCGTTGACGAGTCCCTTGACCTTCCCGCCATCGTCGTAGACCGAGGGATCGGCGAGGGCGATCTGGATCTCCTCGAGCCTCGCCTCGCCGGCGGCGATCTCCGCCTGGACACGGCGCCGCTCCTCGCGGGCCGCCTTCTTGTCGGGCGACATGTGCTTGCGGGCCTCGGCCTCGCGGCGCTTCTGCTCCTTCGTCTTCGGTCCCCCGCGGCCCTCGCCGGAGGCGGGATCGCCGGCTCGATCACCCTTCCGGCCGGCGCCCTTCTGTGCTCCACCCCCGGAGGCTCCGTCGCGCTCGGCGGCCTCGCGTTCCTTCGCCCAGAGGTAGTCGCTGTAGTTGCCGTGGTGCCACCGGAGCGTCCCGTCCGCGACCTCGAGGATCATGGTCGCGAGGCTGTCCATGAAGTACCGGTCGTGCGAGACCAGGCAGATGGTTCCCGTGTAGTGCGAGAGCGCGTCCTCGAGGACCTCGCGCGAAGCGACGTCGAGGTGGTTGGTCGGCTCGTCGAGGAGGAGGAAGTTCGCGGGACGGAGGAGCATCTTGGCGATCGCGAGCCTGCTCTTCTCCCCTCCCGAGAGCACCGAGACCTTCTTCTCCACGGCGTCGCCGGAGAAGAGAAACGCCCCGAGGAGCGTGCGAAGCCTGGGCCGCATCTCGTTCGGCGCCACGGACTCGAGTTCGCCCAAGACCGTGTTCGCCCCGTTCAGGGACCTCGCGGGCTCCTGCCCGAAGTACTGCACGGAGACGTTGTGGCCGAGTTTCCTCTCGCCGCTCTGGATCGGGATCCTGCCGGCCATGACCCTGAGGAGGGTCGACTTGCCGGCGCCGTTGACACCGACGATCGCGACGCGAGCGCCGCGCATGACTTCGAGGTCGACGTCCTCGAAGACGACGTTGTCGCCGTACGCCTGCCGCACGTTCTTGAGCGCGATGGGGACCGAGCCCCCGCGCGGCGGCTCCGGGAACCTGAAGCGGATCCCGCGCCTCTCGCGCGGCACCTCGACGAGCTCGATCCGCTCGATCATCTTGATGCGGCTCCTGACCATGGCCGCCCTCGCCTTGTCGGCGCGATTCTTGTCGATGAAGCGCTGGAGGTGGGCGATGCGGCGCTCCTGCTGCTTCCGCGTCGCGGCCAGGACCTCGCGCCGCTTCTCCCGCTGCTCGCGGTAGGAGGAATAGCCGCCGCGGTAGTCGGCGAGGCCGCCGACGTCGACCTCGCTGATCCGCGAGACCAGCCGATCGAGAAAGAGGCGGTCGTGAGAGACGAGGACGATGGCGCCGGGGTAATCCCTGAGGTAGCTCTCGAGCCAGACGATCGACTCGAGGTCGAGATGGTTGGTCGGCTCGTCGAGCAACAGAACGCTCGGGGACTGGAGCAGGAGCTTCGCGAGAGCGATCCGCATCTGCCACCCGCCGCTGAACTCCTCCGTCATGCGGGCGTGGTCCTCCTCCGCGAACCCGAGCCCCGACAGCACCTCCGCGATCCTGGTCTCGATGGAGAAACCGTCGTTCACCTCGAATCTGTGGGAGAGTTCCGCGTATTCCTTGAGGACGCGGTCGTGCTCGGGGCCCTCGGACGGAAGCTCAGCCATCTCGTGCTCGAGCACGCGCATTCGGTCTTCGATACCGGCGAGCGCGCCGAAGACCGTCATGACCTCGTCGAGGAGCGTCCGCCCGGCGAGCGTGAGCTCCTCCTGAGGGAGGTATCCGAAGGTGGTCCCCTTCGAGCAGGCGACGCTCCCCTCCTCCGGGACGATGTCCCGCTTGATGACGCGGAGGAGGGTCGTCTTTCCGGCACCGTTCGGACCGACGAGGCCGATCCGGTCCTCGTCGCCGATCCGCCAGTCGATCCCGGTGAGGATCGGCTTGCCCCCGAAGGAGACGGTCACGCTCTCGAGACGCACCATGGCTGCGAAGGCCCTTCGTTCGTCACCATGCGGAGCGCCCGCCCCTCGGAGGGGTCGGGCGCGGGATTCCCGGCCCCGCGGCTCGGCGCCCCGAGGCCCACAGATATGAGTATACACGGACGGCGGGGCGCTGTCAGCCCCCGGAACGGGCGGGGCCGGAGGGGCGGCCGGACGGGTGGCCGGAGAGGTGGCGTGAGGGGTAGTCGGAGCTGCAACCAGGCCCGGCCGGAGTGATCCCGGGGACCAAACCTACGGCTCCTTGCGGGTGTCTAAGTGACGAGTTACACTGAAGATTCCGAAACATGACGCTTGTCAGGAACCCTGGAGGAAGTCATGAAGAGGCACCTCAAGTGGATCATCCCGGTCGCTGTCGTGGTCGTCGTTCTCTTCGTCGTCCTCGGACAGCGCGGCCAACAGGTGGACGCCGAGGCGAGCCCCGAGGGCGGGGCCGCCGCCGAGGAGAGCCTGCCGGATCGGTCCGCCAGGTGCGAGGTCGGTGAGATCGACGTCAAGCTGAACGAGGTCGGCGAGATCCAGCCCGAGACGATGGTCCTCGTGAAGTCGAAGGTGAGCGGGAAGGTCACGGCGCTCCACGTCAAGGAAGGGCAGTCCGTCAGGAAGGGGGCCATCCTCGCGAGCATCGAGCCCGACATGGCTCAGGCGAGGACGGTGGCGAACCTGAAGAGCGGCTTCGGCAGGGCGAAGGTCAACCACGAGCGCGCCCGGGTCGACTACGAGCGCGACCTCGAGCTCCACAAGGCGGGCCTCATCTCCGACGAGGAGCTCCGTCTCGCGAAGGACGACTACGACATCACGAGGATCGAGTACCAGTCGGCCCTCGAAGAGATGCGGCTGGCCGAGGAGGACGGCGTCTCGATGGACCTTGACGCCGAGACCGCGGAGATCCTCCAGGTGCTCGCCCCCGGTTCGGGAGCGGTCATCCTGGTCGAGATCGAGGAGGGCGAGATCGTGACGTCGGGCGCTCTCTCCTACACGAGCGGCACGACGCTCATGACGATCGCGGACCTCTCGGTCATGCAGATCAAGGCCGGCATCAACGAGGTCGACGTCGGCAAGGTCCGGAACGGCCAGGACGTCACCATCGACGTCGACGCCTACCCCAACGCCAAGTTCCACGGAGTCATCTCGCACGTCGCGCCCGCGGCCCGGAACGTCGAGGGCGTGAAGATCTTCGACATCGAGGTCGACATCAGCGACTCCGACGAGCGGCTCAAGCCCGGCATGACCGCGAACATCGAGATCCAGGGGGCCCACAAGGAGGACGTCCTGACTGTTCCCATCGAGGCCGCGTTCAGGCAGAACGGGGACTACGTCGTGTACGTCTTCGACGGGAGCGAGGACGAACCCGTCGAGCGGGTGGTGGAGACGGGGATCAGCAACATCGGCTCGCTCGAGATCGTCTCCGGCCTGGAGGAGGGCGAGATCGTCGCGCTCTACAACCCCGAGGTCGAGGGCGACGAGATGAGCGAGGACGAGCAGAGGCGGCAGCGGATGAGCCAGCGGGCGGGCGGGAGGCACTAGCATGCTGATCCGGACGGAAGACCTCACGAAGACCTACGACCTCGGTGAGGTCGAGGTGCGTGCCCTCCGCGGCGTGACGTTCGGAATCGAGGAGGGCGAGTACGTCGCCATCATGGGGCCCTCCGGCTCCGGCAAGTCGACGCTCATGCACATACTCGGGTGCCTCGACACCCCCAGCACGGGCCGGTACTTCCTGAACGGGACCGAGGTGAGCGACCTGCACGGACGCGCGCTCGCTCGGGTCAGAAACAAGGAGATCGGCTTCGTCTTCCAGAACTTCAACCTGCTGCCCAGGGTCGACCTCGTGGCGAACGTCGCGCTCCCCCTCGTCTATCTCGGCGGGATGAACCGCTCGGACCGCAGGAAGCAGGCAGAAGGTGCCCTCGACAGCGTCGGGCTCGGCCACCGTCTCAAGCACCGCCCGAACGAGCTCTCCGGCGGCGAGCGCCAGCGCGCCTCGATCGCGAGGGCGCTCGTGAACGAGCCCTCGATCCTCCTGGCCGACGAGCCGACGGGGAATCTCGACCAGAAGACCGGCCGCGAGATCATGGCCATTCTCGATGAGCTCTCCGGGGCCGGCAAGACGGTCATCATCGTCACCCACGACTCGAACGTCGCCTCGCACGCGAGGCGGACCGTCGAGATCGAGGACGGCGCGATCGCCAGGGAGGGCCGGGCGTGAACCTGCTCGAGAGCGTCGGCGCCGGGGCCCGGGACATGGCGAGCCACAAGGGCCGCGCGGTGATCACGATCGTCGGTATCGTGCTCGGCACGGCATCCGTCGTTGCCGTCCTCTCCCTCATGCGCGGAGGAGAGAAGCAGACCGAGGACTTCTTCGACGAGATGGGCGGCCTCCGCGAGCTTCGTATCACGAATCAGCACAGCCACGACATCTTCCAGACCGCGGCCGAGCGCGCCTCCGAGCGCCTCACCTACCGTGACGCGCAGGCGATCCGGCGCGAGTGCCCGTCGGTCCTCACGGTCGATCCCGAGATCACGGAGTTCCTCGCCGTCGCGTACGGCGAGAAGACGTTCCAGATGAAGGTGCTCGGCACGAACCGCGACTACCCGCACGCGGACAACATGCCGGTCGCCGAGGGACGCTTCATCACGGACAAGGACTGCGAGAACTACGCGAACGTCGTCATGATGGGACCGACGTACAAGGAGGACCTCTTCGGCGAGGAGGAGGCGATCGGGAAGACGATCACGATCGAGGGGATTCCCTTCGAGGTCGTCGGGATCATGCAGAAGAAGGAGTTCTACTTCGAGGGGAGCGGGGGGAGCGATCGAAACGTCCTCGAGTGGTTCAACAGAAGCCACTACATCCCCATCACGACGATGGTCAGACGGTTCACGGTCAACGACCGTCTCGACGGTCTCGAGATCAGCGCGACGACGATCGAGGCCGTTCCGGCGCTGACCGAGGAGGCGAACAGGGTTCTCCTCAGACGACACGGCGTCGAGGACTTCAACGTCGAGTCGAAGTCCGATCAGATCCGGCAGCGGAACGAGCAGGAGGCCTTCTTCAATATCATCTTCTGGGCCGTCGCGTTCGTCTCGCTCTTCGTGGGCGGCGTCGTGATCGCGAACATCATGCTCGCGTCGATCACGGAGAGGATCCGCGAGATCGGTGTGAGAAAGGCGATCGGGGCGAGCAGCCGCGACGTCTTCATCCAGTTCCTGGTCGAGGCGCTCGTGGTCACGGCGTCGGGAGGCGCCCTCGGGATCCTCCTGGGCCTCGGCATGGTCGCACTGACCGACAAGGTGCTGAACATGCCGACCGCCGTCACACCCGGCATCCTCCTGATCGCGTTCGGATGCTCCGTCGCCGTCGGTGTCATCTTCGGGCTCTTCCCGGCCATTCGGGCGGCCAGGCTCGACCCGGTAGAAGCGCTCAGGTACCAGTAGTCAGCCTCGCCGCCGACGCTCGATCTCCGGCGGGCCCGTCCAACTGAAACCACGGGAGTCGCGCAGTGAACATCCTCGAGAGCATCGCGAGCGGCCTCGCGTCCATCCGGTCCCACAAACTGCGGTCGGGGCTCACGCTCTTCGGCATCGTCGTGGGCGTCGCCGCCGTCGTCGCGATGACCTCGTTCGTCGGGGGCATCGCGGGGCGGATCTGGGAGGACTTCGACAAGCTCGGCCTCGACAATGTGCTCTTCGTCGGCAACATGCGCCCGGTCAACCCCGAAGGCTACGCGCGCCTCAAGGCCTCGAAGGGGCTCTCGTTCGAGGACACCGAGATCCTGCGCGCGGAGGTCGACGAGATCCTCGGCATCACGCCCGTCGTCGCGGACTACAGGGTCGTGCGGGCCGGTAGCGAGGCGCGCCGCGCGGAGATCTTCGCCGCGACCCCGGACGGGTTCTACCTCCTCAAGTTCGAGCTCGGCCAGGGACGCTTCCTCTCCGACATCGACGTCGAGAACAACGCGCGCGTGGCCGTCCTGGGCGAGATCGTGAAGGAGGACCTCTTCGGCGACGCGAACGCGGTCGGCGAGGACATCCTGATCGGCGACGAGCACTTCAAGGTGGTGGGCGTCCTCCAGCAGAAGGATTTCAGCGACATGTTCGGGGGCTCCGGGCAGGAGGAGGAGCACCAGCGCGTCTACATCCCCATCACCGCTGGCATGTACTACATCTCCGGGACGAAACGGATCGCCTACTTCGCCGTCAGGCTCAAGAGCGACGCCGACCTCGCGACCGGCTACGAGAAGATCCACAGCACGCTCATGCGGGAGCACCGCCAGATCGAGGACTTCCAGATCGAGAACGTGGCCGAGGAGATTCTCCGGGCGAGACAGGACGTCCAGCAGATCGTCAACACGTGGAACGGCATCCTCTCGACGATCGCGACGGTCTCGCTCCTCGTCGGCGGCATCGGTCTCCTCTCGGTCCTCATCATCTCCGTGAACGAGCGGCTGCGCGAGATCGGGATCAGGAAGGCCGTGGGCGCGGAGGACCGCGCCATCTTCCAGCAGTTCCTGATCGAGTCCGTGACGATCAGCGTGTTCGGAGGCCTGGTCGGCGTCGCGCTCGGCGTGGGGCTCACGAAGCTCATGACGTTCGGCGCGCAGCAGATGGGCCAGGACATCTTCATCCCCGTGTCCGGCACCGGGATCATCCTCGGCCTCTCCTTCGCCGTCGGCGTCGGGATCCTGTTCGGCCTCTATCCCGCTATCAAGGCCTCGAGGCTCGATCCGATCGAGGCAATGTCGAAGTACGCGTGACGTGAGAGGTCACGGGAGGCCGTGACCGAGGGAACCGGGGCCGCGGCGGCCCGAGCGAGGAGCAGCGCGTGTTCGAAGACATCGCACAGGATTCGCGCTCGAGCGCAACCGTTCTGACGGGGCTCGCGGCCAGGAGGCTCGCCGAGATGGCGGAGACCTCCGACGCCGGCGACCCGGGCTCGTTCTGGGACGAGCTTCTCGACGCGTGCCGCGAGCTCATCGACGCGAAGCGCGAGATGGCGTCGATCGTGAATCTGGTCGGCAGGGTCCTCTCCTCCGCGGAGAGGATGGTCCTCTCGGGGCTCTCGCCCGAGGTCGCCCGTCGCGCGGTCTTCATGCAGTGCAACGAGGCCTGGGAGTTCGCCGACGCGGACCTCGAGAGCCTCGGGAAGAAGGGCGCGCCACTCGTGCCGGCCGACGGCACGATCGCCACGCTCGGCGCGAGCGAGAGCGTCCGCGCGATCCTCGTACAGGCGGCGGCAAGCGGGACCGAGTTTCGCGTGGTCGTCGCCGAGTCGCGCCCGGGGCGCGAGGGCGTCGAGTTCGCGGGGAGCCTCCCGGCGTGGGACATCCCCGTCACGGTCGTCGCCGACGCGGCCCTCCCCGACCTCCTCGATCGCTGCGGGCTCGTGCTGGTGGGATCGGGCAGCGTCTCGGAGACCGACTTCGTCAACAAGGTCGGCACGTACCCGCTCGCGCTGGTCGCCAAGGAGAAGGACGTCCCCGTCTACGTCGCCGCCCTCTCGGACAAGCTCCTCCCGAGCGCGCTCCGGGGAGGCACCGGCCGCCTCATGGACGAGCGCGAGCTCATGGAGGAGCGGCCGGCCGGCGTCGCCGTGGAGAACCGCTACTTCGAGAGGACGCCCCTCTCCCTCGTCCGCGGCGTCGTCACCGAGGACGGGATCCTCGCGCCCGAGGAGATCCCCGCCAGGCTCGCCTCGCAGCCGGTCGCGCCGGCGCTCCTGCAGCTGCTCTTTCCACGCCGGGCCCCGCGGGACGAAGACCCTTCCCGCGAGGGCATCGGAACCGACGCCCGATCCCCCGGCGACCCGCGAGAACGCTGAGGACCTCGGCAGCCGAGGCGTCGCGAAGCCGCCCGTCGGGCCCCCGGCAGCGGTGTGAGTCCCCCTCTACCCGCAAGATTCGTGTGGACAGAAGCTCCGCAAAACGGCTATATTAGGGTGTTTGCGGCCCGTGAGGGCCGACGTTTCTCCCCCGACGGCGTGCGTGCCCCGAGTTCGCGCCCCGGGGGCTGCGGTCGCCCAAGCTCGGGGCGAATCCCCTTTTCGACACGGAGGCACGAAGTGACCGAGACGCGCACCAATACCAGGACCGTCACGCCCGACAGGGTCCACACCGTGATCGGCGCGCACATGCTCGCCGACGGCTTCGACGTCGTCTTCGATCTCGACAAGAGCAAGGGCAGCTACATGTTCGACTCGCGGGGCGGGAAGAGGTATCTCGACTTCTTCACCTGCTTCGCCTCGTCGCCGATCGGGTTCAACCACCCGAAGATGACGACGCCCGAGTTCGTGCAGAAGCTCGGGAGGGTGGCGGTGAACAAGCCGGCCAACTCGGACCTCTACACGACCGAGATGGCGGAGTTCGTCGACACGTTCGGAAGGCTCGCGGCGACGCCGGTCCTCAAGAACCTGTTCTTCGTGAGCGGCGGCGCGCTCTCCGTCGAGAACGCCCTCAAGACCGCGTTCGACTGGAAGGTCCGGAAGAATATGGAGAAGGGGATCAACCAGCAGGACACGCCGGAGGCTCTCCTTCGCGGGTCGAAGGTGATCCACTTCGAGCAGGCGTTCCACGGGCGGAGCGGGTACACGCTGTCGCTCACGAACACGTTCGATCCCCGGAAGACCCAGTACTTCCCCAAGTTCGACTGGCCGCGAATCCTGACTCCGAAGATGCGGTTCCCGATGGAGGGGGAGAACGTCGAGCAGGTGAAGGCCTCCGAGGAGAAGGCCCTGGGCCAGATCGCGACGGCCATCGAAGAGCACCCCGACGACATCGCCGCCATCCTCATCGAGCCGATCCAGGGCGAGGGCGGCGACAACCACTTCCGTCCCGAGTTCATCAAGGCGCTCCGGAAGGTCGCCGACGAGAACGAGATCATGCTCATCTTCGACGAGATCCAGACGGGCATGGGACTCACGGGAACGATGTGGGCCTGCGAGCAGCTCGGCGCCCTGCCGGACATCCTCTGCTTCGGGAAGAAGACGCAGATCTGCGGCATCATGGTCTCCGACCGCGTCAAGGAGGTCGAGGGGAATGTGTTCGAGGTCTCCTCGAGAATCAACTCGACCTGGGGCGGGAACCTGGTAGACATGGTCCGCTGCCAGCGTTACCTCGAGATCATCGACGAGGAGAACCTCCTCGACAACGCGGCCTCGATGGGGAAGCGGCTTCTGGACGGCCTGGCTGCCGTGGCTTCGGCGACGGGCGACAAGATGTCGAACGTCAGGGGCCGCGGGCTCATGTGCGCGTTCGACCTCCCGTCGACCGAGATGCGCGACGAGGCGCTCGCCAAGCTCCGCGAGAAGGGAACGATCGCGCTCCCGTGCGGGGCCGTGACGGTGCGCTTCAGACCGCCGCTCACGGTCAGTGCCGGCGAGATCGACGAGGGACTCGAGGCGCTCGACGGCACGATCAAGGCGCTCTAGGACCGGCCGGTACGCGCGAGCGGGTACACAAGGGGACAGGAGAACACGCTTGGTGCGCTTCTTCGGCGCCGACAGAACCGCGCGGGTCCATCCGCTCACCGTTGTGCTCATTCTGGGCGTCCTCACCCTTTCGGGTGGGGACGCCTTCGCACAGGGAGACCCGTCCGCCGAAGGCGGCCCTCCCCTCCCGATCGCCTGCGCCGTCTCCGCCGAGGACGCTCCCGAGGACGGTGGCGGATCGATTCTCGTCACGTGGGAGCTTACGGATCCCGGCGGCAGGGAGGACGAGATTCTCGGCTTCGACGTCCTTCGCTACGCTCCCGGCGAGGAGCCCGCGTCGATCGGCGAGGTTCCCGCGACCGACACCGAGTACACCGACTCGAACACCGAGGACGGAACGAGCTACCAGTACGTCGTCAGGACGCGGACGCCGTTCGGCCACACCGACTCCGAGCCCTCGCCCGCCGCCGTCTCGAGCGCCCAGTGGTTCGCGAAGAGCCGCCTGGGCGTCCTCGTCATCGCGGCCCTCTTCTGCGGCGCCGTTCTGTTCTACATCCAGCGGGCCAAGAAGGGCGGCGAGCTCTTCATCAGGGAGATCCCCGGCCTCGAGGCCGTCGACGACGCCGTCGGGCGCGCCACCGAGATGGGGCGCCCCGTGCTCTTCGTCCCCGGAATCGAGCTCGTGACCGAGGTCGGGACGCTCGCCGCGCTCACGATCCTCGGACACGTGGCGAAGCGCGTCGCGCGTCACGGGACGCCGCTCCACGTGCCGTGCGCCGATCCCATCGTCATGGCGACGGCGCAGGAGATCGTTAAGGCGTCCTACGCGGAGGTCGGGAGGCCCGACGAGTACGATCCGTCCCGCGTCGCGTATCTGACGTACGACCAGTTCGGCTACACCGCCGGCGTCAACGGCATGATGCTCCGCGACCGGCCGGAGGCGGTCTTCCTCATCGGCACCTTCTACGCCGAGTCGCTCATTCTCGCGGAGACCGGCCACTCGATCGGCGCCATCCAGATCGCAGGGACGAAGGAGACCTCGCAGCTTCCGTTCTTCGTGGCGGCGTGCGACTACACGCTGATCGGCGAGGAGCTGTTCGCCGCTTCGAGCTACCTCTCGCGCGAGCCCGTGATGCTCGGGAGCCTGAAGGGGCAGGATCTCACGAAGCTCTGGATCGTCTACGTGATCATCCTCGCGGTCGTCGTGGGAACGGTCGGGTACATGGTGAGCGCGGACGGGGGTTCGGCGCTCACGAAGATCTTCGAGTTCGTGAAGTCCTGGTTCAACTGATGCCGTCAGAGGACGCGCCATGAAGCGGACGGTGCCGCTCATCATCACGTTTCTCACGGGGACCTTCCTCGTCGTCTCGTTCTTCGTCCCCCACTCCCCGTTCGGCGAGCTCGAGCAGAGGCTCCTCATCTGGTTCGCCATCGTCGCCGGCTTCACGATGCTCCTCGGGGTCGACAGCCTGATCCGCGCGCACGTTCGCAAGGTCGCGAGAGCCCAGGGCGGCTGGGGGCACAGCGCCGCGCTCCTCGTCGGGCTCGTCGCTACGGTCGTCGTCGGCATCCTCGGGCGCGTCCAGTACGGAAGCCCGTTCCACATCCAGTCGCCCTTCATGTTCATCTACACGTACACGATCGTGCCGCTCCAGGCGACGATGTTCGCGCTCCTCGCGTTCTTCATCGCCTCGGCGTCGTACCGCGCCTTCCGCGCGAGGAACTGGGTCGCGACGCTCCTGCTGGTCTCGGCCGTGATCGTCATGCTCGGCAGGATACCGATCGGCGCCGCCATCTCGCCGTTCTTCCCGTGGGCGCAGGAGTGGATCATGGAGTTCCCACAGCTCGCGGCGAAGCGGGGGATCCAGATCGGGGCCGCGCTCGGCGCGGTCTCGATGTCGCTTCGGATCATTCTCGGGATCGAGAGGAGCTACCTCTCGTAGTCGGATGCGCGGCGGCAACGGGGCCGCCGCCGGAGGATCGTTTCGGTGGAAGAGCGGGGCAAGAGAAGTTTCTGGGAGGTCATGGACGACATCGACCGGAGGATCATCTTTGTGATCCTCGGCGTGGTCGTCGCGATCCCCCTCCTCATCAGCGTCGGTAGTGAGATCCCTCCGACGGCGCCGGTCATCAGCGCCCACGAGTCCGTGGAGACGCTCGAGGCCGGCGACTACCTCATGGTCTCGATCGACTTCGACGCGACCTCCGCGCCGGAGCTCATGCCGATGCTCCACTCGGTCCTCAGACAGGCGTTCGAGAAGGAGGTGAAGGTCGTCATGCTCGGCCACATCGCGATCGGCCTCCCGCTCGGACACGCGGCGCTCGAGCAGATCGCCGCCGAGTACGACGCCGAGTACGGCGTCGACTACGTCGACCTCGGATACCGGCCGGGCTACATCGCCGTGATGATCGCGATGGGCCGGGAGATCGAGGACATCTTCGGAACCGACTACCAGGGCACCCCGATCCGGGAGATGCCCATCACGAAGGACCTGCATTCGTACTCGGACATCGACCTCCTCTTCGGGTTCGAGCACGGGGCCGTTATCGACTACTGGGTACGTTACGCGCAGGCACGGTTCGACCAGAGGATGACCTTCGGCACGACCGCCGTCATGGCGCCCGACGCGTACCCGTACCTCCAGTCGGGTCAGATCGAGGGGCTCGTGGGGGGCCTGAAGGGCGCCGCGGAGTACGAGACCCTGATCGGGCAGCCGGGACTCGGGACGCGGGGAATGCCCGCGCAGGAGTGGGGACACCTCCTCGTGATCGGGTTCATTGTCATGGGGAACCTCGGGTACTTCTTCACGAGGCGGAAGCGGAAGGCGGCCGGCGGGGCCGCGTAAGCGGCAGGGGCGCAGTCGACGGGAGACCAGCGGGATGGGTTCGCTCGGCATCATGATCGGAACGTGGCTCGCGGGGTTTCTGACCCTCGCGATCCTCTCGTTCCTCTACAAGGACAACCCGTTCTACAAGCTCGCCGAGCACGTGTACGTCGGCGTCTCGGCCGGCTACTGGCTCATCTACGTCGCCTTCTTCGACGTCGAGCCGATGCTCGTCGAGACGTTCATGACCGAGACGGGGCTCGAGAGGTGGATACTCCTCGTGCCCGCCGCCCTCGGCGTCATCATGCTGTCGCGCTGGTTCCCGAAGATCGCGTGGCTCTCGCGCTGGCCGATCGCCTTCACCGTCGGCGTCGGCGCCGGCCTCGGCATCACGGCCAACATCCAGGGCTACGTCGTGCCGCAGCTCCAGGCGACGCTCCTGCCGATGACCGGCTTCAACCTGGTGAGCCTGAACAACCTGGTCCTGGTGGTCGGGGTCGTGACGACGATCCTCTACTTCTACTTCTCGAAGCCCCACAAGGGCGTCCTCGGGTGGGCCGCGAAGGTCGGGATCGTCTTCATCATGATCAGCTTCGGCGCCTCGTTCGGCTACACGCTCATGGCGCGTATTTCGCTCCTGATCGGGAGGCTCTACTTCCTCTTTTCCGATCTCCTTCACGTCATCGACTAGCAGCTCGGCCGCTGCCGGTCGTGAGTCGCAGGACGCATCGTGGACAAACCAAGGCGGCGGACCCCAAGGGGCCCGCCGCTCTCTCTCTTCACGCCGGTTCTGCGTGCGGCCCTCTACCCCGCCCACCGCGACGCGTTGATTCCGCTGCTCGGAGTGAAGATCTCGGGCGGGGCGGTCCGCTCGACCATCCTGATCGCGGCGCGCATGGCCCGGAAACCTCTGCTGAGCAACAGCTCGATCGCGTGCTGGTAGCGGGCGTTCACGCCGGTCACGACCGTCGTGAACCCGAGCTTCGTCGCCCGCACCCAGACGCCCCGAAGAAGGCTCTGGATCACGCGGTCGGCGTCGGAGCCCGGACCCACCGCGAGGATGTGGAGGTAGACCCTCCCCGAGGTGTCCTCTCCCCTGAACGGCGCCGTGCGAAGGACGGCGAACCCGTCGACGCGGCCCGCGGCGTCGGTCGAGAGGAGCGTCTCGCCGAACGAGTGCTCGCGCATGCCCTCGACCTCGACCGTGTAGTCGAGGCCGGGGAGGTGCGCCCCGCTGATCTCACGGATCTCACCGAGCATCCTCTTCCGCGCCGGCCACCCCTCCTCGTCCCACACGGTGACGCCGTCGGGATTCGCCCCCTTGAGTTGCTCCGCCTGCTGAATGAGCGACAGCTCGAGCACAACCGTGGGATAGGCCGTCACGAACCCCGTCCTGATGTAGAGCCCGATGTTGGCGCCGCTCTCGGGCATCGTCTCGAGACCGATGACCGTGGCCTTCTTCCGGAGGTACGTGAGGGTCTGCTCGACGAGCGCCCTCCCGACGCCGAGTCCCTGGAGCTGGGTGGGCACGCCGAACGTCCCCATCCAGCCGACCCTCCCCCACAACCTCGAGAACATGAAGCCCACCATGGCACCGTCGCTGGCGATCGCGACGAAGTTGCCGCGCGGGTCGCGCGAGCTGGCGTAGCGGAGCTCGGCGACGGTCCGCTCGGGCAGCGGCTCCGGGTCGCGCCTGTAGGTCCGATACCAGTCGGTGAAGACGCCGGCCTCGACCTCGGCCACGGCCGGAAGGTCGCCCTCGACCATCTGTCGGACGGAGAAGTCGATGCCGGGCATCGCGGTGTCCTCATCGGTGGCGGAGGCGGTGCCTCCGGGGGTGCCCCACCCGACGCAAGGGCCGTACGGGATAGAACGGCGAACCGGGGATCGTAGGCTGACAGTCTACCGCGCCGAAACAAGGGAGGCAAGAGCGAACGACGGCGTCCGGGGAGAGGTTCCGGGGGACGGCTGTGGGGCCGGAGAACCGCAACGCCGGAGGCCGCGGGACCGCGACGCCGGACCTCACCCGACCGCGAGCGCCTTCGTGATCGCCTCGCGGATACCCTCCCTGGGCGCCTCGTGGCCCCAGCCGATCTCCTCGCCGTTCACGTAGATGGCGCGGGGGATCTGGTGCCGCAGCAGAACCTCCCGGTCTTCGGCCGGGTACTCGTTCAGAACCACGGCGTCCCCGAACTCCGCCGCCGCCTCCCTCACGCGCAGCGTCTCGACGGCGCTCGTCTCGCAGAAGGCGTTCCAGAAGAGGTCGACGACCGCCTTCCCGGGAACCGGTTCGTACGTGTAGGAAGGCGTAAGGAACCTCGGCGGCACAGCCTTAGGATCGAAGGGCTTCCACAGGAGCCCGAACCGCCCACGCCGGTCGATCTCCTCGTAACCGTGCTTCTCGAAGAACGACGCCGGCATGAACCAGAAGTCGCTGTGGAGCGCCTGCAGGGTGACGCCCTTCATGCCCTGGCGGCGCGCCTCGCCCTCCCCTGCCTCGAGGAGCGCGCGCCCGATGCCCGCGCCCTGTTCGTCCGTCACGACGAAGAGACACGGGACGGCAGCGAGGTCGCTCCCGAGCGGTCCCCACGGGCAGACCTCGATCGGCATCACGTAGAGGAACCCGACGTGCCGGCCTTCGAGGAGCGCCACCTTCGCCCTGAGCCCCGCGTCGTGCATCCCGCGGAGGAACGCGAGCCGCACGGCCGCGGCCTCGTCGATGTCGTCACTCTCGTTCACGTGCGTGCAGCACGAGACGTAGTACTCGTCCGACGGCTGCATGTCGCGGATCTCGACGGAAGCCACGTTCCCGCCTCCTTCCGAGCCCGGCTACCACCTCGGCGCCCGGACGTTCCTCTCCTCCATGAGATCGACGTACGCCGTCTCGACGAGGTCGCTCTCCTCGATGCCGATCGCCCGCATGAGCTTCCGGGCGGTGGCCTCGCCGGCGGACGCCGGTTCCCCCGGAGCGAGGACGACCTCGAGCTCGATGAACCGGCCGAGCCCCTCGACCTCGTCGAAGTGGATCCTGGTCCGCCCGGCCAGGAAGACCGTGCGCGTCTTCTTCACCGTGCCCCTGATGCCGAGGGCCCGTCCGAGCGCCTCCTTGACTACGCCCGGATCCTCGGTCACGCCCCGGAAGTACTTGCTCTCGCTCGGGCCGCTCGAATCCGCGCGCTCGTAGTAGAGGATCTCACCGTGGTCGTCTGCCAACCTGCGGAGCTTGAGCCTCCCGTTCGGGCAGCAGAAGAAGGTATCGTCCTGTCGCAGGAGCTCGGGGCCCGAGTCACTCAGGGCCTCGGCCCTCTCCCGCTGGCGCTCGAAGTCGGAGGCCCAGGCCTTGATCTCAAGGTTCCTCGCTGCCGTGTTCGTCGTGGTGTTCATGCGTGTGCAGCCTCACTGCCCGCGTCCCGGCATCGCCGATGAGGAGGGCGACGACCTTCCCGTCGTCGTCCCGCTCGAAGGCCGTCGGGATCGGCTTCCCGAAAACCAGGTGATAGCCCACGAAGGTCCCGTCGGACGTCTGCGCGAGAGGTACTGCGACCTCGTAGGCGAGCTCGTCCAACCCCACGATCCGCCCTTCCTTCCACACGAAGCTCAGGACCTTCTCGTCGCCGGTGTCGGTCCGGATCCTCAGGCCGGACATGAGAAACCCCTCCTCGAAGCCCGGAATCGTGCCGAGCGACATCGACATCATGGCCGCGCCGCCGGTCCGCTCTTCGAACGCGGCTATCTCCTGCGACAGCGTCGCGAAGACCCGCTCGGCGACGCCTTCTGACAGGAACTCGCGCTCGAACGGTTCCGGATCGCCCCGAACGGCGGCGGCGACGAGCGCGTTCGACCGGAGGTTCAGGTCCTGGAATCGTCCGGGAGCGGTCACGTCGGGGAAGAGCATCGCGTTGACCGCCTCCTGGTCGAAGGTCGCCATCCGGAGGACGTCGCCATCGACCGAGACGACGATGTCACCGCGTGAGTGGAGCCGGTACTTCCCGGCCAGCTCCTCCAGCAGCGCGTGGTCGGTCGGCACCGTCTCCGGCGGGAGGTCGACCTCGCCGCCGAACGCGAGCGCCTCGATCTTGTCGCGGACAGCGGACATCAGCGGCTTCCCGCCATACGCCTGATTGCAGAAGAGCATGACGAGGACGTCCTGGGCGACGAACCAGCGGAACTCGGCGCTGTTCCCGAGCGTGCTGCCGCCGTCGTGCTGGATGACCATCCCGCGGTCGCCCCCCTGGACGACGTCCCAGCCGTAGGCGTAGTCGTGGGCGTTCGGCGTCCAGAGCTTCTGCTTCGCAGGCCCGGAGAAGACGTCGGCCCCCTTGAGCGCCAGGTACCAGCTGTGCATGTCGCTCGTCGTCGAGAGGATGCCGCCATTCCCGAGCAGGTTCCACTGGGGGTACGCCTTCTCGAGCGGCGTTCCGTTGTCGGTCTCGCCCACGTACCAGTGCGCGACCGCCCTCCGGTCCCAGTCAGGGAGGCGGTAGCCGGTGAACTCCATGCCGGCCGGCTCGAAGAGCCGGCTCCTCAGAAACTCCTCGTACGACACGCCCGAGACCTTCTCGATGATCGCCGCCAGCAGGCTGTAGCCCGCGTTCGAGTAGCTGAAGCCCGCTCCCGGCTCGAAGTAGAGCGGCTCGTCGAGGATCTTCCTGACCGTCTCGTCGCGGCCGGCCTCCTCGTAGTCGGGGCCCGTCCCGCCGGTCACGCCCGCGGTGTGCGTGAGGAGGTGGTGGAGCGTGATCCCCGCCTTGTCGGCCGGAACGCCCTCGACGCACGCGTCGATCGTGTCCCCGGTGTGGAGCAGCCCCTCCATCTCGAGCTTCATGATGCCGGCGGCCGTGAACTGCTTCGTGATCGAGCCCGTGCTCATGACCGTTCCGGCCGTGTTGGCGACGCCGGCGGCGCGGTCGGCCATGCCGTATCCCTTGTTCAACAGGATCTCGCCGTCGTCGGACACGAGGAGCACGCCCGAGAATCCGAACGGCGTGATGCGCGTGAGGTACTCGTCGAGCCTCTTCCCGATCTCGCCCTCGACGACGGTCTCCTCGGTCTCCGTCGCGGTCGTCCCACAGCCGGCGAGAGCCAGCGCGAACGCGAGCGGGACGAGGCAGGCCGCGGCCACGCGGCCCGCGGGTATCGCAAAGCTCCCCTTCCTGAACGTCAGCATGAAACCTCCCTCCGGCACGGAGTGCGCCGCGGCGGCACGCGCGCGCTGCGGGCGCGGTTCCCTCAGGGCGCGAGGTGCCGCCTGAAGAAATCGGTGATCGCGTCGTAGCATCGGACGCGGTTCTCGAGCTTGAGGACGTCGTGGCCCTCGTCTTCGAACATGAGGTAATCGACGTCCTTCCCCATCCCCTTGAGCTCCTCGACGAGCTCGCGTGACTCCACCTCGAGCACGCGCGGGTCGTTCTTCCCCTGGATTACGAGGAGCGGGCACGCGATGTTCCGGATGTAGGTCTTCGGCGACCGCTCGGTGAGGAACTCCCGGTCGGTCTCGGGGTTCCCCATGATGATGTCCATGTACGGCTTCCACGTCTCGGGGATCCGTCCCGCGAAGCCGATGAGGTCGTACGGGCCGAACATGTCGACCGCCGCGCTCCACAGCTCGGGATGGCGCGACGCCTGCGTCAGCGTCATGTAGCCGCCGTAGGAGCGCCCGACGATACCGGCGCGCGACGCGTCGAGCCGCGCGTCGTTCGGCAGTACCTCGGTCATCGCGTGCACGTGGTCGAGCACGTCCTTCCCACCCCAGTCGCGCTCCACGAGCTTCATGTACTCGAGCCCGTAGCCGGCCGAGCCCCTCACGTTCGGCACGAAGACCGCGAACCCGTTCACCGTCAGGAACTGGATCAGCGGCATCGAGAACCAGGCGAAATCGGGCCGCTCCTGGCTCTGCGGACCGCCGTGCACGTAGTAGACGACGGGCCGCGGCCCCGAGAACCCGAGCGATTCGGCAGGGAGGTAGAGCCGCGCGGAGATCCTGAGACCGTCGAACGAGGTAAACGACGCGTCCTCCCCCGACGAGAGCACGCCGTCGGGAATCCCGAGCACGCGCTCCCTGGTGTGGCGAGTGACGCGATCTCGCGCGAGACCCTCGATCGTGTAGATCTGGGTCGGCGAGGTCGCCGTGGAGAACGAGAGCGCGTAGCTGTCGGTCGCGCGGTCGTAGCGGAACGAGTCGACCACGCCGTGGGAGAGCTCCCCCTTCCCGCAGAGGACGTGCTCGAGCGTCATCCTTCCCGCGGAGGCTTCGAAGCGCCCCTCGTAGAGCCAGGAACACCCGTCGATGTTGTAGGCGACGGTGTAGAGATCGTCTCTCGAGCGCTCGAGGTGGACGAGCTCGCCGATCCCCTCGTGTGCGACGCCGTCGATCGCGACCGGCTTCGCGCGGCCGGGCTCGTCGAGCCGCATGGTGCCGAGGCCGTAGGTGTCCGCGAAGAGGGACGTGAAGAAGAGTATCTCCTCGTCGCCGTTCACGAAGAAGCAGTCGGAGACGCCCGTCGGACGGACCGCTTCCCCGGGCTTCCGGTCCTCGATCGGCGTCCCGAGGATCAGCCTCCTGTCCGGCTCGGCATCGTCCCTGATGTAGGCGACGTGGTCGCCGGCGCTGTACCCGTCGATGATGATCGTCTTCGTGTGCGCGTCGTTCGCGCCCACGGGAAACGCGCCGTACGTGCTCCGGGCCAGCTCGGTCAGCTTCCCGGTCGCGAGGTCGGCGCGGTACGACGTGTGGAGCGACTCGGTCCGCGACTCGACCAGGAGGTACGCGAGGTTCCTGTCCGTGTCGCTGTCGACGCAGTGCACCGGCTGATCTTCCGCGATCTGCGTCAGGATCGGTTCCGGGAAACCCCCGTCCAGAGGCACGAACGTGGGACGGTAGATCTCGTCGCCGTCGTGGTCGAGCATGACGAGGATCCTGTCGAGCGCGGGGAAGACGATGTACGACGCCCCCTCCATGAGGTGCGGGTTCTGGAGGGCGATGTGCGGCGGGAGGAGTGGCTCCGGCACGCTGCCGCCGACGTCCATCGCGTAGAGCGACAGGTGGCCGGCGAGGTTGCTCATGAAGAAGATCCTGTCGCCGACGACCTGCGGGACGAGGAAGAGGCGCGCGGAGAGAAGAGATTCGATTCTCGGCATGAAGCTGTCCTTCCTTCGGTGTGTCGTGTGTTGCGTGTGCGTCGTGTGCTTCGCGAGCTCGCGGGCGCGCCGCACGTCCTTCCACCGCCTCAAGGAGGTTCACCGCCTCTACGGGGTTCCGTTCCGCGAGACGATCATCACGGTAACGTCGTCCAGTTGAGGGGCGTCGCCGACGAACTCGCGCACCGCTCCCGAGAGAGCGTCGCGGATCTCCTCGGCGGACCTCCCCAGGTTCGTCCTGATCGTCTCCACCATCCGCTCCTCGCCGAACGGCTCCTCCTCCGCGTTCTGCGCGTCCGGGACCCCGTCGGTATAGACCACGAGCGTGTCTCCGGGCGAGAGCCGCACGGTCCGCTGACTCCACGCGGCGTCTGGCAGAAGACCCAGCGGGACGCCGGTGCCCTCGAGCTCCTCGATCGGCGCAGCACCCCCGGCACGCAGGAGATAAGGCGGGTTGTGGCCCGCGTTCGCGTAGTGGAGCGTGCCGGCCGAGGGATCGAGGACGCCGTAGAAGGCGGTCACGAAGAGGTCGTCGTCGGTGTCGGAGAGGATACGCTTGTTGGCCGCGGCCACGGCGCCCGCTGGGTCGTCCTGATGCTCGAAGGCGTAGGTCCGTATGATCGTCCTCGAGAGTGCCATGTAGAGCGCGGCCGGCACGCCCTTCCCCGATACGTCCGCGACGAGGAGGCCGAAACGGCCGTCGTCGAACGGAATGACGTCGATGAAGTCACCCGAGGCCTCTCGGGCCGATTCGATCGACCCACGGATCTCCCAGCCCGGAATCTCCGGCGCCGCGCGCGGCATGAAACTCGCCTGGATCTCGGCCGCCACCGCCAGCTCCTGCTCGACCCGCTCGTGCGCGAGCCGACGCTCGTACTCCCGCGTCCTGTGGAGCGCCGACGCGATCTGGGCCGCCAGCGACTGGACGGCCGGAAGCTGGCTTCCCGGATCGCTGCCGACCAGTCGTCGCCTGACCGTGACTCCGCCCACGGCCTCCTGCGTCTCGACGTCGAGCACAGGAGCGGCGATGAGCGTGTGCCCGGCCTGCCTTCCTCCCCAGGGAAGCGCACCGCCCCGCGGGAAGAACCTCGCCTCCTTCGCCGACGCGAGCCAGTTCCACACGGCCTCGTCGGTCGGCGACGCCGAGTCGGGCCGAAGGAGAAGCGTCCTGTCGGGGAAGAGCCTGATCTCGAGCGTCGAGTACGCGAACATGTTCGACGCGTGCTCCTCAAGGAGCTCCTCGAGCTTCGAGCCGTCCGGCGGCGCCTCGATGATGTCCCGCCCGAGCCGCTCGAGCTGCTCGAGTTCGCGGGACCGCTGCCGTCCCCGGTCGACGGCTCGGCCCAGGTGGTGCGCGAGCACGCTCGCGACGAGGAGCCCCGTCAGAACGAAGAAGGCAGCGACGGGCTTGTTCTCGCCGAGGAGGCCCGCGAGGAGGATCGCGAACGGATCGATGACGAGCGGCCAGCCGAGGACCACGATCACGAAGCGGAGGAAGGCCAATCTGGAACGACCCGTGAGGCCGAGCGAAGGAAGGCCCTGCGACGGTGAGAGCAGGTAGTACAGGACGAACGGGAGCTCGACCAGGACGAACATCCCGACCCGAACGAGCGTCGCGTAGAGCGCCGGGAGTCCGGCTTCGGTCGTGAGCGCCGGGAGCGGGAAGACCCCTCCCAGAGCCTCGTAGACCGCGAGCGCGATGAGCGTCGGGATCGTGATCTCGGCGGTGCCGAGCGACAGCTGTCGCCGCCGGAACCACCGTTGCTGTTTGGGATCGTCCCTGCGCCGGCCGCGGAGGATCTCCACCCACTCCACCGCGAGCATGAGCCAGATGGCGACCGGCCCGTAGATGAGGGCCGCGGCCCAGGCCAGAACCATGGCGGGCGTTCCGGTCGCCGTCGCGTCGAGTCCCTTCTCGATCTCGACGGCGTAGAAGAAGTCGAGACGCTCGAAGACGTAGAGGATCCCGAGGACAACCAGAAGGGCGGGCCACTGCGAGCGAACGACGTCCGCGTCGGTGGCGGCCGTGAGCCAGACGAGGCCGGCGATGGCGAGCGGGAGGGGGTAGAGCGTGCCGAACACGTTACCGAGGCCGGCGACGCGCGCGCGCCCGGCGAGCGTCTCGAGCTCGGGCCAGAGTCTCCTGGCGATGGCTGGAAGCTGCCTCTGCATGATCGGCTCACGGCGCCCGCGCGCGGGACGCCCGTCGTGGTTGCGGCCGGGCCGCCGCGCGGGCGGACCCGGGCCCCGATTCGGTAGCCAACCATGGTAGCACGAACGGCGCTCCGCTCCCAGTCGGCGGGCCTACTTCCTGGCCAGGAGCGCCAGGAGATCGGGCTCGCTCCGATCGACGGAGCCCATGAGAGACGGGAAGAACTGCGGATCGCGGAATCCCGCGCAGATCATGACCGTGCGGTACTGCGCGCGGGAGTACGCCTGGAAGGTCTGCGCGTAGCGGGTCACGAGGGCCGTCGACGCGTCGACGATGAAGTACCGCCGGGTCGCCGTGCCCGTCCCCCCGTCCCAGAAGCTCTCACTGAGACAGAGGTGGGGGTCGTCGGAGAAAATGCCCCGTTCGGCCGCGTACCAGGTCGACGGCTCCCTGCCGAGCTTCCTGACGGCGGCCATGGTGTGGGGCTCCATCAGCAGCACACCGCCGGGCTCGAGCGCGTCGATGACCTTCCCCAGGATCAGACGGGCGTCCTGGGGACGGAAGACGTTGAACTCGCCGTAGATGAGCATCGCGAGGCGGAAGCCGCGGCCGTACTCCTCCCGGCGGATGTCTCCGAGGGTGTAGGTCGAGCGGAGCCCGGCCTCGAGGGCCCTTGTCTTCGCATACTCGATCGACGCGGGCGAGTAGTCGATGCCCACGCACTCGTGGCCGAGTTCCGCGAGACGGCTCGAGTAGAGCCCCGGCCCGCACGCGAGATCGAGGATCCGGGCGGGGTTCCCGCCGAGCACGGCGTGGTGGATCCAGTCGACGTGCCGCCTGATCTTCTCCGTGCGGCGGCTGGCGGCGTCGTGCTCCTGCGAGAGATGCTCCTTGAGCATCCGGCGACTCACCCCGGGATCGTTCCACGGGATGTTGTCGCCCTCTTCCCAGGGAACGGGACGGGATGAACGTCGCAGGAGATCGGAGAGGGTCATAGTCATCGCGATTGCGCCTCGGTTCGCGTGGCGATCAGAAGGGGACGTTGCGGGGGCCGAGTGCCTTGAGCCCCCCGGAGCCCGAGATCGACTCCGTTACCTGCGGTGTGCCGTAGTAGAAGACCGTGCCGCTTCCGCTGATCACCGCGGTCAGCGCGTCGGCGGCCCACAGGGTGACGCCGCCCGATCCGCTCACGGCCGCACTGGCGCTCGCGCTCCGGAGGTTCGACGCCCGGTAGTTCCCGGAGCTCGAGACCGCCACGGTCTGCGTCGCGACCTGGCCGCCGACCTGGATCTGGCCGGACCCCGACACCGCCGCGTTGAGGTTCCTGGCCGAGACCGCTTCGACGATGGCGCTGCCGGACCCGCTGACTTCGATCTCGAGGGCCTCCGACTCGAGCGCGTCGGCCCGCACGAGGCCGCTTCCCGAGACGGCGATCGAGTCGAGCGTCTTCACGTTGACCCTGAAGAGGATCGGTTGCGTCGTGCGGAGAACGGCCTTCCGCCCCAGCGGGGAGAGACCGAGGTAGAGCGTCCCGTCCCTGACCTCGCTCGTGATGTGCTCGAACAGGTTGTCGTCGATCTCGATCGTCAGCGACTCCTGCCCGGCCTGGACGACGATCACCTCTCCCTGGCTGCTGAGCGAGAGGCGGTGGAAGGCGGCCACGTCCCGGGACTCCTGGGTGACGTTCCCCGAGCCGTCGATGAGCGTGAGGGGACAGCACCCTTCCACGAGGAGCGCCAGGATCGCCACACCGCACAGCAGGACATTCTTCATCGAGACTCCCTCCGGTTGACGGGACGGACGCCTGAACTCGCACGTGGGACGATACAACGCCGGGCGTCGTTCCCGCCAGACCCGATTCGTGGTCGCTCGCGCGGCGCCTCGCATGCTGAACCGGACGCCGAAGCGATCTCAGCGCTCTCCGAGCGCGACGATCTTGCCGATGCCGGACACGCGCTTGTCGACCGAGGGGCTCCCAAAGTACTCGATCTTGCCCGTTCCGCTGATGCGCGCGCCGAGACGCTCCGCGACCGAGATCCTGACGCTTCCCGCGCCGCTCACGGAGACGTCGGCCTCGCGGCTCGCGAGGTCGGCGCCGTCGTACTTCCCGACCCCGCTGATGCCGATCGTCTGCGTTCGCACGTTCCCGGCAAGCACGCACTTCGCAGCGCCCGAGAGGCCGAGCTTGAATGAGTCGGCCTCGAGCGACTCGAATGTGATCTTCCCGGCGCCGCTCACACCGAGCCCGAACGTGTCGGTTCTGATCGCCGAGGCCTTGACGGTTCCGGCGCCCGAGAGGTCGAACCCCCGGAGCTCGCGCACCGTGAGCTCGAACCTGATCGGCGTAATCTCCCTGACGAGGTTGCGCCACCACCTGCGGTCCTTGAGCTCGATGTGGAGCGTCCCGTCTCGGACCTCCGTCCTGATTCGCGGCAGGACGTCGGCCTCGGCCTGCACGGTCAGCGACTCGCGCTCGCCCTGCGTGATCGCGAGCTCGCCGTGGGCCCCAAAGGAGACGCGGTCGAAACCGCTGACCTGCCTCTCCTCTCTGACGGATTCCATCTGTTCCCCCTTTCGTCCGCGCTACTCGAGTTCGATCTCGATCCCTCCGACCGATCCGGCGATCGCATTGTAGATCAGACCGACGATGAGTCCGCCCACGAGTCCGATGATACCGTACATGATCGGCAGGATGAAGATCGCGCCGAACCCGAAGATCATGCCGAGCCCCGGCACGCCGGCGTCGGCCACGGTCCCGGCGGCGGCGGAGATGAGTGAGAAGAACGCGACGAAGAACCCGATGACGATGCCGATGACGGCGTAGATGATCGCCAGGACCCTCGCGAGCGACCAGACCCCTATGTGTTTGATGACCATGATGTCCCTCCCGTTGATCAGTATCCTCGTTTCACGTCCACGCTGTTCGGCACGGCCTCTCCTCGCGCGGCCGCGTTCAGGAGCCTCGCCAGCGCCCGCATCCGGAGGATCTCGACCTCCTCCTCCCGGGCGGCGCCGGCCCGATGCGGGCTCATGACCACGTTGTCGAGCTCGGAGAAGGGGTACTCCGAGGGTGGCGTGTTCGCCCTCTCCCCCTCCTCCTTCGGATAGCGGTACCACACGTCGAGCCCGGCCGCGTGGAGCGCGCCGCTCTTCAAGGCATCGAAGAGCGCCTTCTCGTCGATGACCGGCCCCCGCGCGCTGTTCACAAGGAGCGCGCCGCCCGGAAGGAGCCCGAGCTCGTCCCGACCGATGAGCCCGGTCGTCTCCGGCGTCATCGGGAGGCAGACCAGGAGCGCGTCTGTCGCGGGCAGAAGCTCGCGGAGCGCCGCGGGCGGGTGGATCTCGTGTGAGCCGCGCGCGTCCCCGCCTCCGGCAGAGCGGCGGATCGCCTTCACGCTCATGCCGAGACCCTCGCAGATCCGGGCGACCCGCCGCCCGATCGCCCCGTAGCCGAGGACCAGCGCTCTCCGACCCTCGAGCAGGACTGCGGGGCTCGGTCCGTACCGCGGCGTCCAGTCGTCCGATCGAAGCGCGCGGTCCATGGGAACGATGAACTTGGCCGCGGCGAGGAGGAGCGCCACCGTCAGCTCGGCGACCGGTCCGGCGTTGTGGTGAAGGTTGTGCACAGCGATCTCGGGGAACTCGAGGAGCACCTCGCGCGTCATGCGCGAGAGGCCGGCCCACGGGATGATCACCGTACGGAGCGACGGGCTCGCTTCGATCTCTTCCCTTCGCGGCACGCCGTTCACGAGGATCTCGTAGTCGGCGGGCGCAGGCCGATCGGGACCGTACGTCAGGCGGACGCCCGGAACCAGGAGTTCCTCGAGCACGGACGGGTCGTCTGGCGGATCGACGATGTGTATGGAGAGGGTCCGGTCCATGGAGCGGTCTCCGGAGTGCGGGAGGCGCAGTGGGCCTCACGGTTCGAACCGCGTTCCGTCGCGCGACGGCCGGCCCGACCTAGAACACGAGCTTCTTGAACGCGGCGACGTCGACGTTCCCGCCGCAGATCAGGACGACGGCGTTCCTTCCTTCGAGGGCCGCGGGGGAGCCGACCGCGGCGGAACCGGCCATCTTGAGGAACGCGGCCACGGCGACGCCGGCCGCGCCCTCGATGACGAGTCGATGTTCTTCGAAGACGAGCTTCATCGCCGCCCGGATCTCGTCCTCCTCGACGAGCACCCAGTCGTCGACGTACTTCCTGCACAGGTCGAACGTGATCGCGCCGGGCTCGATCCCGCCCGCCGTCGCGTCGGAGAGCGTCGGAAGAACCTGCGACTCGACGATGCGCCCGGCCCTGACGGAATCGTACATGACGGGCGAGTTCGCGGGCAGGCACCCGACCACGCGAGTCTTCTGTCCCGTCTCCTTCAGGTACCCGCCGATCCCGGCGATCAGCCCTCCCCCGCCGACGGCCACGAAGATGTGGTCGACGGGTCCGAGCTCCCGCACGATCTCGAGCGCCAGCGTGCCGTGGCCGCCGACGATCTTCGCGTCGTTGTACGGTGGCACGTAGACCGCCCCCCGCCGAGCGGCCTCCTCGCGAGCGAACGCTTCCGTCTGGGCGCACTCGCTGCCGCGGACGACGAGTTCGGGACCGAGTCGCTCGAGGGCGTCGACCCTGTGAGAGGGAACGCCCTCCGGCAGGCAGACCGTGCTCGCGATGCCGAGGAGGTT
Source organism: bacterium (assembly GCA_025774245.1). GTDB lineage: Bacteria > Joyebacterota > Joyebacteria > Joyebacterales > Joyebacteraceae > JALGVN01. The sequence continues at coordinate 34,131 of JALGWI010000005.1, read as the reverse complement.
CGAGCCGTGGGCGACGGCGAGGCCGTGGTTCCCCGTCGAGGCCGTGATGACGCCCCTCGCCCTCTCCTCCGGGCTCAGGGTGAGGAGCCGGTTCATGACCCCGCGGACCTTGAACGAGCCGGTTCGCTGGACGTTCTCGAGCTTGAGGAAGACATCGAGCCCGGACCGTTCGCGGAGCGCCGGCGACGGCTCGAGCGGCGTCTCCCGGATGTGCGTCCGGATCCTCACTTCGGCCTCGCGGACCTCGGTCTCGACGTTCACGGACTATCCTCCCTGGACCGGCCTGGCGGCCCCTTCGCGGCCCCTCAAATCCACTACCCGCGTGAGCCAGAGAAATGCGGCGACGCCCGAGACGAGGTTCGCCGCCGAGGCCGCCCCGAAGACCCCCGGCAGGCCGAGGAGCCGGGACCCCAGGAGGCCGAGCGGGACGTAGAGCCCGAAGATCTGGAAGGCCGTCAGGACGGCGGCGTCGATCGGGCGGTGGAGCACCGAGAGGCCGCCCGTCGCGAGCTGGAAGACCCCCTTGAGGCCGTAGCTCAGAGGCACGATCCACAGGTAGAGCGCGACGTTCGCGACGACGTTGGGATCGTCGTTGAAGATGGCGGCGACGGCCCCTCCCCAGATGGCGAAGACGACGAGCAGGAGGCCTCCCCAGGCCAGGGCGAACCGGTTGCTCAGACCGACCGCCTCTCTCACGCGGTCGTGCCGTCCGGCTCCCCAGTTCTGACCGATGAACGGACAGAGGACGCTCCGGAGTGCCCCGACGACCGTCAGGGCGAAGGTCTCGATGCGCGACGCGACGCCGAACGCCGCGACCGCCGCGGCGCCGTACCCCGAGACGAACCTTGTTACGAACCCGAGCCCCACCGGGATCGCGACGTTGACGAGTCCGCTGGGGATCCCGATGTAGAGGATGCTCCGCCACGACTTCCAGACGGTCGCGACTCCGGGGAACTGCCGAGTGAGCATTCTCTCGCGGCGGCCGAGGACCCACAGGGCCACGGTGAACGTGATCGAGCGTCCGATGACGGTCGCGAGAGCCGCCCCGGCGAGCTCGAGCCTCGGGAACGGCCCGATGCCGAAGATCAGGAACGGATCGATGATGCCGTTCGCGAGGACGGCCACGAGCATGATGAGGCTCGGCGTCTTGGTGTCGCCCGTCGCCCGGATCGCGTTGTTTCCGACCATCGGCACGACGACGAAGACGGCGCCCAGATACCAGATGCGCATGTACTGCCGGATGAGCGGGAGGAACTCGTCGGTCGCCCCCAGGAGGCGGAAGACGGGGTCGATGGTGAGGAGCCCGACGACGACGAGGATCGCGACCACGAGCGAGGAGAGCGCAAGGCTGTCGGTCGTGAGCCTCCTGACCTTGTGCCAGTCACCCTCCCCGATGGCGCGCGAGATCACGGCGGAGGCGCCGAGGCCGAGGCCGAGCGCCATCCCCCCGATCATGAAGACGACCGGGAACGTGAAGCTCATGGCCGCCAGCTCGCGCGTGCCGAGCCGACCCACGAAGAAGGTGTCGACGAGGTTGAAGGCGTGGATCCCGAGGATCCCGAGAATCATCGGACCGGTCAGCCTCGCCAGCGTGGGGCCGACCGGTCCTTCGACGAGCTTGGCTCTCTTCGAGTTGTCCAGTGGCCTGCTCCTCCCGCAGCTGTCACTCGCCTCCGGGTCCAACGGGGCGGAAGGCTACGGCGACTCCTCCGGCTTCTTGCGGCCGACCCAGCCAAAGAGAACCGCGAGGCCGACGAGGACGAGGGCGATGGGACCGATCAGGCTCAGGACGTGCGAGACGCGCATCCCGGCCGACGAGAGCCCCGTGACGATCAGGACGCCTCCGGGGATGAGAGGCCACCAGTGCGCCTCCCGGCGGTAGATGAGGCCGATGAGATAGATGAGAACGAACCCGATGCCGAGGCCAGCGGGGCTCAACTCGTGGAACGAGTACCCGGAAGGCACCGTCGCGAGGTTGTCGAGGCCGAGACCGAGGAGGATGCCGCCGGGAACCAGGAAGCCGTAGCCGCCGCGGTAGAAGTACGCGGCCACGAACGCGGCGCCCACCAGGAAGAAGAACGAGGAGATCCCCAGACCGACCCTCGACTGGAGAAGGTAGAGGACGACACCGGCGATGATCAGCACGACGGCCGCGGCGACCCTGCCGCGTGTCTCGTCGACGGGCGCGTGTTCGAGACTCATCCTGTCCTCCGTTCGGTGGGAACGTCGCTGCGTCACTCGTTCACGTGGGGCACGCACTGCTGCGCCCCGGGGCCACGGACCCCCGCGTCACGGACTGTAGTACCGGAGCGCCTCCGGCATGTAGCTCCTGATCTGATCGATCCTGGTCTCCGGAGCGGGGTGGGTCGACAGGAACTCGGGCGGCCGGGGACCGCCGGCGTCGCCCATGCGCTCCCAGAACGGAATCGCGGAACGCGGGTCGTAGCCCGCCCTCGCCATCAGGATCAGACCGATGCGGTCGGCCTCGGACTCGTGCTGCCTGCTGTACGGTAGGAGCACCCCGAGCTGCGCGCCGAGCCCGTACGCCATCATGGCGAGCTGCCGCGTCTCCTCGGGCTTCTCCTGGACCGCCGTGGCCAGTGCCATGCCGCCGAGCTCCGCCAGAAGGAGCTGGCTCATTCTCTCCCCGCCGTGGTTCGCGACGGCGTGAGCGACCTCGTGCGACATGACGACGGCCAACCCGTCCGGTCCCTGTGTCAGCGGCAGAATCCCGGTGTAGATGCCGATCTTCCCGCCCGGCAGGCAGAAAGCGTTCGCCATCTCGTCGTCCTTGAGGAGGTTGAACTCCCAGTCGTAATACGCGAGATCCTCCTCCATGCCGACCTCGATCAGGAACTCCTCAGCGGAGGCAGCGACGTTCCTTCCGACCGCGAGCACCATCTGCGTGTCCTCGCGGCTGTCGGAGAGCTGCGACTGGCTGATGAGATCGTCGTAGCCCTGGGCGGCCGACATCACCAGATCGGCCTGCGGGACCATCGAGAGCTGGGTCCTCCCCGTGATGGGCACGGTGGAGCACCCGCCCAGGATGAGCAGCACGGTGAAGAGGGCCAGGAGCGCTCGTTTCATCATCGTGTACCTCCTCGGAAGAGGACCCAGCCGGCGCCCTCACTGCGTGCAGGCGGCCGGCTCTCCCTCGGGTCCGTCCGTCAGACCGTGAATGCCAGCAGTCTCAGCACCTCGTAGAAATCGTCCGCCTCGAACCGGACGGTGGACGGATCGGCCAGCGTGGCGCCCGGGTAGAAACTGAACGCGTAGGCCCACTCGTGCTTCCTGTAGAGAATCTCCACCGAGAAGTGCGCCGGCAGATCGATGAGGCACGCGCTCACGTCGCCCGCGACCGCCTTCGCGACGCCTTCCTCGATCAGCCTGGTCGCGAGCTTCGGATGGATGTTCACCGTCGTGGCGCCGGAGCCGCGCTTCACGCCGACGGTGGTGATGTCCCGATTCAGGCGCTCGACGTCCTCGCAGAGCCCCTCGTCCCCGGAAACGAAAACCACGGGAACTCCGACCGTCGCCGCCGTGAACGTCGAGATGAGGAACTCGGAGACGAGCTGCCCGTTGATCGTCATGCGGAACGGCTTCCCCGTCAGTGTGTGAGAGAGCGGGTTCGCGGCGGAGCCCGCGTGGGAATGGTACCCGACGAGGAGCACGGCGGCGAACGACGCGTCGAGAAACTCGACCATGCCAAACGGGTGCCCGCCCCATCCCCTGATGAGCTTCGCCTCCTGCGGGAGTTTCGATGCGATCAGGTTCCTGCAGCCGCCGTGCGCGTCCCTGATCCAGATCTCCTTCGCCCCGCCGGTCAGGGCCCCCTGGCACGCGGCCGCGACCTCCGCCGTCATCTGCTCGCGCGCCGCGGCGTAGTCCGGCTTCTTGCTGTCCGCCTCGTCCCAGTGCGTCGTTCCGGTGACGCCCTCGATGTCCGCGCTCACGTAGATCTTCATCCGACCTCCGTCCGTCCTACTCGCCGGGCTCGTCGACCTCGTCCTCCATGGGAAACCCGCAGCGCTCGAGAGGTTCCAGGAGGTCCTTCGCCGCGCGGAGCCACTGCCCCCACTTCCTCGAGATGTGCTCGGTCCAGCCGTAGTCGTCGTACGTGAAGGTCTCCTCGCGCCCGTCCTCGAGGGGGATCATGTAGCCCGCACGGCGGTAGTAGTCCTGCGACAGGTAGCCGTCGTCCATCGCCTTCATGGCCCGCGTCACCTGTTCCTCGGTGAAGTCGGGATAGCGGTCCTCGAAGAGGTGGAAGTCGAGCGGGTACCTCGGCCGCGGGGGCGGGTCCTCGGCCGGATAGCCCATCGTGAGCTGGACCATCGGGAAGACCCTCGGCGGCAGTCCGTACGTCTCGATGATCTTCTCGGCCTGGTAGGGCGCGCCTCCAAGGAAGCAGCTTCCCATGCCGACGCTCTCCGCCGCCATCACCATGTTCTCGGCCACGTAGGCCGCGTCCTGCATCCCGAAGAGGAGCATCGAGAGGTCGCTCGACACCATCTTCCAGCCGCGTCGCGCCATGATGATCTCCATCCGGTGGCAGTCGACGCAGATCGTGAAGAGGAGCGGGGCGTCGAACGGGAGTTTCGTCCCCTCCGCCTTCCGCTTGAGGAGCACGCTCCCGAGCTGGGCCGCGAACGGCGCCTGCTGCCCGGCGCGCGCGACGGCCTCGACGACCTCGTCGGACGGCATCTCGGACGTGTACTTCCGTATCGATTTCCGCGCGAGCATCGCCTCGATGATCGGGTTCGTCATTCGGTGCCTCCGGAAGGCGCGGCCCGTCGCCGCGCCCCTGCTCATGCGTTGACGTTCCGCCAGCGGAGCGTCGCGTCGAGCGGATCGTCGTTTCCGACGATCACGTCGGCGTGGTCGCCCGGCCGGGCGCGTGCGAGGTAGAGGCGCTCTCCGGGAACGTATCTCTCGAGGTACCTCTCGCGGACCGCGCTCGCGCTGCCGAAGAGAGGGATGTCGCGCGTCTCTGCCCTCGCCACCGTCACGTCGAAGCTCGTGTCGACGAAGATCCTGAAGTCCCAGCGGTCCCGAAGCTCCGGCCTCAAGAGGAAGATCCCGTCGAAGAGGAGGACGTTGCCCGCGTCGGCCACGCGCTCCTCCAACTCCACGCGCGACTCCGTCCTGAAGTCGAACACGGCCGGCCGGTAGCGACGGTCGCCGCCCGGCCCGAGCGGCTCGAGAATGAGCGCGACCAGGGCCTCGTAATCGAACGAGTCGCGGTAGTACCCCTCGGGCGACCCGGGCCCACGACGGTAGCGCACGTCCTTCGGATTGTGGAACCCGTCGATCGAGGCCCGGATGACCGAGCGGCCGCGGCGCCGAAGCGGCTCGACGAGCTCGTCGGCGAGGATCGTCTTCCCCGCCACACCGACGCCGTCGATCGCGACTCGGACGGGGTGCGGACGCTCGACGCGACAGATCGCGTCGCCGAGCTCCTCGAGCAGGGCCTCCCTCTCCATCCCCGCCCGCCCCCTATCGTCTCGCGGCGCGGCCGGCGAGTCCGGCGATCGCCAGGAGCACGACCGACCCGACCACGGCCACCGCGAAGCTCCGGAGGTCCCAGCCGATGCTGAGGCCTCGACCGGTCGTGATCTGGACGAGGGCGCCTCCGATGAAGGCACCGATGATCCCGATGATGACGTTCAGGCAGCAGCCGTGGCCCCTGCCGACGATCAGGCTCGCGACCCAACCGGCGAGAGCGCCGAAGAGGATCCAGGACAGGAGCCCCATGTCGCTTCCTCCCTTGTGATGGCTGCGGCAGGCTCTCCGTGGAGCCGGCCGCGGTCCCCCATCATAGCAGACCCGCGCGCGATCCGCCGCCCCGAGTTCGCGGGGCAGGACCGGCGCCGGATCAGACGTCGGTCCAGGCGAACGACGCGATCGGCGGTTCGCCGCCCAGGGCGGCTCCCGCGACCGCGAGCCCGAGATCGGTCAGGAGGGCGGCCGCGTCCCGCGCACGTCGCCTCAGCTGACCTCGTCGTACCTGAAGCAGTCGATCGTGTGATCGTTCACCATCCCGACCGACTGCATGAATGCGTAGCAGATCGTCGGGCCGACGAACCGGAACCCGCGCTGCTTGAGATCCTTGCTCAGGGCGCGGGCCTCTCGCGTCTCGGCGGGGATGTCGGAGAGCCTGCGTCGGCGGTTCTTCTTCGGCTCGCCGCCGACGAAGCGCCAGAGGTAGGCGTCGAAGCTGCCGAACTCCTCCTGCACCGCCAGGAACGCCCGCGCGTTTCCGATCGCCGAACGGATCTTGAGGCGGTTTCTCACGATGCCCGGGTCGGTGAGGAGCTTCGCGACCTTGCGCTCGCCGTACTTCGCGACGACGGCGGGGTCGAACCCGTCGAACGCGCGGCGGTAGTTCTCGCGCTTCCTGAGGATCGTGTTCCAGCTCAGGCCCGCCTGCGCCCCGCCGAGGGTCAGGTACTCGAAGAGGACCCGGTCGTCGTGCACCGGGACTCCCCACTCCTCGTCGTGGTAGGCAATCATGAGCTCGTCGTTGGGCCACTTGCAGCGGCGCGGATCAGGGCTCTTCGCCATGCGTGTCTCCTCGGGATGGCGGGCCGCTCGGCGCGGCACCACGACGCCCCACGTCGCACCTCCGGGCGGGCCGCCGCGCGCTAGTCGTGCCGGAGCGCCTTGACGGGATCGACGCGGGCGGCGCGCATGGCCGGGTAGACGCCGGCCAGCAGACTCACGAGGACCGCGAACGCGAGCGCGCCGAGGATGAGCCAGACGGGGACGTAGAAGAAGTCGACCGGGGCGACGCCCGCGGGACGGATGTAGCTATTGGCGATGACGTTGGCGAGCCGCGTGACGCCCCATCCGAGCGCGAGCCCGAAGATGCCTCCGAGGACTCCCACGGTCGCGGCTTCGACGAAAAAGATGAGCCGGATGTCGGTCTCGCTGCCGCCGATCGCCTTCATGATGCCGATCTCTCGGGTCCGCTCGAGGATCGACGTGACCATCGTGTTGATGATGCCGAGCGACGCGACGATGAGGGCCACGATCCCGACGGCCCCCAGGAGCGCGTCCATGATGAGGAAGTCCTCCTTGAACTCCTCGAGCTGGTCGCCGATCGCGATCACCCCGAATCCCATCTCCTCGATCGCTTCGCGGACGGGTTCGAGATCCTGTATCGCGCCGACGCGGACGTAGAGGGACGGATATCCCCCCGCGTCGGCGTCGCGGCCGAGGACCTCCCAGATGCTCGTGAAACCGAGCCGCGGGATTCCGTTCGCGGTCTCGGTCGGAACGAGCACGCCGCTCTGGAGGCGGTCGCTGACGAAGCTCCCGGGGGTCGTCTGGATGCCCACGACCGTGAGCGTCACGGTCTCCTCGCGGAGCGGCATCCTCGACGGCGACGGGGGCACGCCCATCATGAAGGCCCTCGCGAGCCCCTTCTGGTCGAGGACCGACGTGAAGATCTCGACCTCGCGTCCGATGAGCGAGTCGGAAGGCAGGGAGGCCATCTCCTCGTCGGGCTCCCACCCCGTCGGCGGCGGGGGCGCGTCATCGTCGGAGAGGTTGATCTTGAGGTTCCGGAGGAGCTTCTGGCTCAGGATGATCGATCCCTCGCCGTCGCTCTCGAAGAACCTGCCGTAGGCGATCTCGCTGAACGGCTTGAATGCGCCCATGGAGGCGGGCATCGCCCGGAGGTGCGTGCGAGCCTCGCGCTCGCCCAGCTTGAGCCTGACCGGGAACCGGATCTCCGGAAACGCGACCTCGACGCCGGGCAGCGCGCGGATCTTCTCGACGACCTCGTCGTCGAGGGGAGGGGTGTCCTCGTCGGGGATCTCTATGTCCCCGATGTTCCCGGACATGACGTCGTCGAGGTTGATCTTCGCCGGGATGACCTCGAGCCTGGTGAAGAGGTCGTTGTCGAGGAACCCCTGCGTGACGTTCTTCTGGACGCCCGTCCCGAACGAGACCATCGAGACGAGGACGCCGATCCCGATGACGACCCCGAGCGTCGTGAGAGCGCTCCTGAGCTTGGTCCGCCACAGGTTCTCGAGCGACAGCTGGAAGAGGTCGCCGAACTTCACGGTGCGCCTCCCCCGGTCTGCTCCTCCACGAACCTGCCGTCGAGAAGCCTGAGCACGCGATCCGACACGGCGTCGGCCATCGCCTCATCGTGGGTCACCATGATCACCGTGACCCGCTCCTCGTCGTTGAGGCTCCGAAGAAGGGCGGCGATCTCTTCGGACGTTCTGCTGTCGAGGTTGCCGGTCGGCTCGTCGGCGAGCAGGATGTCGGGGCTGTTCGCGAGCGCCCGGGCGATGGCGACGCGCTGCGCCTCACCGCCGGAGAGCTCCCCGGGCGTGTGGTCGATCCGGTCGGCCAGGCCGACCCGGGAGAGGATCTCGGCCGCGCGCGACTTCCGGTCCGAGCGCGGATGCTCACCGAACGCGAGCGCGAGCGTGACGTTCTCGAGCGCAGTCCTGGATGCGATGAGGTTGAACGACTGGAAGATCATCCCGACGGTGTGCCGCCGGTGCAGGGCGAGGTCCCGCCGGTCCATCTCGGAGAGGTCGGCGCCGCGCACGACGATCCTGCCGGCGGTCGCCGTGTCGAGGCCCCCGATCAGGTTGAGGAGGGTCGACTTCCCGGACCCGCTTCGCCCGGCGACGGTGACGAACTCCCCCTCGTTGACGTCGAGCGTGACGCCGCGCAGCACGGGGATGTCGATGCTCCCCTTGTGGTAGGTCTTCTCGAGATCGATCGTCCGGAGGATCGGCGTCAAGGGATCTCCGTTCGCGATGTCGCGGGCTCCGCGGAGGTCGCTAGTCCTGCCCTCTCGTGGCCTTCATGAACTGGACGCGCTCGTAGGCCGCGGGGTTCTCGCTCTCGCTCTGGCTCATCTTCCCGCGGAAGTCCGCGATCGACGCGTACCCCCGCCCGTCCATCCAGGCGCCGACTCCGTCCACGACCGTTCCAATGTGGTCGACGCCCTTCTGATAGAGGGCCGAGCACATCTGCACGGCGGCTGCGCCGGCGAGAATCTGCTTCACGACGCCGGTCGCGTCGTGAACGCCCGTCGTCGCCGCGAGGTCGCAGTCGATCTGGCCCGACAGGATGGAGATCCACCTGAGCGGCACGAGCATCTCGTCGGGGCCGCTCAGAAACGGCGCCGGTCTGAGCTCCATCTTATCGACGTCGAAGTCGAATCTCGCGAAGCGGTTGAAGAGCACGAGCGCGTCGACCCCGCGCCGGGACAGTTCTCTGGCGGTGTTCGCGAGCCCGGAGAAGAACGGGCCGACCTTGAAGGCGACGGGGATGCCCGTCTTCGCCTTCACGGCGTCGGCGGCGGCGAGGTAGACCTGCTCGTTCGCGTGGCCGTCGCGCGTCGCGTCGGAAGGAAGGACGAAGATGTTGAGCTCGAGGGCGTCCGCCCCCGCCTGCTCGACGCGCTGGGCGAACTCGGTCCAGACCCCCGCGGAGACGCAGTGGATGCTCGCGATCACCGGGATCGAGACCGCGCTCTTGGCTTCGCGGATCAGCTCGAGGTATCCCTCGACGGCGTTCTCGCGCCCGTAGCTTCGCACGTAGTTCGCGCCCTCGGAGTGCCAGTACGACGGCCCGCTCGCGTGAACGATCCGTTCGACCTCGCCCGAGATCTGCTCCTCGAAGATCGATTTCAGAACGACCGCCCCCGCGCCGGCGTCGGCACACTTCCTCACGCCCTCGACGGAGTCGGTCAGGCCCGAGCTCCCAACGATGACCGGATTCGCGAGTTCGAGTCCCATGTACCTGATGGAAAGATCAGCCACGTTGTCCCTCCTGGCCGTTTAGGCGAGAGGACGGACGATCCTCTCGATCGTTCAGAACTTGTACAGCGAGACGAGCCGGGCCGGTTCCGATGCTCCCGGCTCGTGCACACGCAGGATCAGTCTGTTGTCGTCCGGGAACGCCCGGCGGTAGGCCTCCTTGAGCGAGATGAGCCCGAAGAATCTCTCCTCCGTGATCGAGGTTTCGCAGGCGTCGCCGTGAGCGTCGTGAGCGAGGTAGAGGTCGATCTCCGGCGGATCGGTGGATCTGAACGAACTCCCCGCGTGGACCTTGAAGGCGTGGACCTCGCATCCTCCCGTATAGACGACGGCCAGCCGCAGGCTGTTCCCGGTGACGGAGGCGTCGGCGACCACCACCTCGTCGGCGGCCAGGCCGGCCAGGGTCGCCTCGTCGACGAGCTCGATGTCCGGTCCCGCGTAGCGCACGTCGAGCCCCGTCGGGCACTCCGGCGCTCCGCAGCCGCTCGCGGCGAGCAGGGCGCCTGCGAGCATGAGCGCCCCGATCGTCCTCGCTCCTGGAGCTGCTGGACCCATCCGCTCCCCCCTCGTCGTCGGCCTCGTGGATTCCGGTGAGCGCGGGCCCGTCCTGGACCGGCACCGGCCGGGATTCTCCTCGATCGAGGCATCATTATAGCAGAGAACGCCCGCGGACAATGGGCGGATACCGCCCTGCCCGCGGGCCCTCGGACGGCTGCGCTACGGCCTCTCGTACTCCCCCATGAGCTCGCCGTACCCGAGAACGTGTCCGTCGATGGCTCCGAGGAGGTCGGCCTTCGACGAGACGGCGTTCGGGTCGACGATCGTGTCGAGCGCGTAAAGCTTGAAGTAGTAGCGGTGTCTGCGGTCGGGCGGCGGGCAGGGGCCGTGGTAGCCGAGGCCGCTCGTCCCCTCCAGCTGACGGGCGCCGCCCGGCAGCATGGCCTCCCTCGGGACCCCTCCGGCCAGCGCCGCGGCGCGGGGCGGGATGTTGTAGAGGACCCAGTGCACCCACACCTTCCCGGCGACCTCCTTCGCGTCGGGATCGTCCATGACGAGCGCGAAGCTCATCGTCCCGGCGGGGCCCTCGCCCCAGCTCAGGGGCGGCGAGATGTTCTCCCCGTCGCAGGTGTGGCCCTCCGGGATCGTCTGCCCGTGGGAGAAAGCGGCACTCGTGAGGTCGAGCTCTGAAACATCTTCGAGATCGATACCCGACTCGGGCCGCTCCGACGGCTCGACGTCGGCGGCCGTCTCCGGCTCGCCGCTGCAACCGGCGGCGATCAACACGCAGATCGTTCCTATGAGGACGACTGGAACACGCGCAATCATGTCGACTCCTTCCTCGCCGGCGAACGGACGCGATGCCGCGAGCCGCTCACGGCCCGGCGCTCTCTCCGGCGTTCTCCCTGACGGTTTCCCCGACGCCCGTCCCGGCGATCGCCGCCTCGAACCGCCCGACCCAGTGTTTCGTGCGGGCGAGGTAGTACGCGGGCGGACGGGGATCGTAGTCCTCGTACGCAAACCCCGGTATCGATTTCGGCACGGCCGGTTCGACCTGGGTACCTTCGTGCCACTCGTTGTACGACGTCACGCCGACGACGTCGGGGCCGGCGTCGATCGCCGCGCTGAACATCCGATCGAAGTACGCGCCGTCCTCCCGGTCCCGCGTGTTCACCGCGTTCCACGGACGGATGCGCGTGTCGAGATAGCCCGGGCCGACGCAGGGGACGAAGATCCTCCCGTGCCGCCGTGCCCAGCGGGCGAGCCGCGGCCAGTTCGCCGCGGTCGATCCGTAGGTGAATCCGTCGGTCGCGAAGTAGGTGTAGATCCCGTCGAAGTGGCCGTCGAGCATGAAGGCCTCTTCGTCCTCCGTGACCCACAGCCCGATCACGACGGCGTCGTGCTCGGTGCCCCTGATCGTGTTCGCACCGTCCGGCGAGAGCACGGTCGCCCACTCCTCGGCGGGCGTGTGGTACGAGTCGTAGACGTAGAAGAACGGCCGGCCGCCGTGCGCCTGAGAGCGGTAGAAGCCGGGATGATCTCCGTAGCGATCGATCAGGTGGACGATCGCGTCGCGGCTCGTCCCGGCGTTCCGCCCAGGGAACGGCTCGATGTGAAAGCAGACGCCGACGCCGTGGCGCGCCGCCGCGTCGAGGATCGCCGGAGCGGCCCTGCCGGAGAACGAATCGCTCCCCCACCAGGAGAGACAGAGGACACCGACGCCAGCACCGACGAGCTCCCGCACGTGCCGATCGACGACGTCGGGATCGTTGGAGCTGTAGCAGCCGAGCTCGGGGTAGTAGTTCGCCCCGATATCGTCGCCACCGGGAAACGCCCTCGCCTCCTCGTCGCGCACGAGGACATCGTGGTTCCAGTGGAAGTAGGCGCCGTCGACCGCGGGATTCGCGTACCACGCGTAGTAGAAGGCATGCACGCGCTCGGACGGGCCGCCGTCCACCTCCAGCTCGGGGGCGCACCCCGAGACGACGAGGAGGGCGACGACAACGGCCACGGCCACGACGACGGCCAGGATGACGGTGATCGACGATCTCGACACGCGGGCCTCCTCCTCAGAGTGACGCGGACCCCGTGTCCCCGACGCTCGGGGACGGCGGCGGGGCCTGCTTGGCCTCGCGCCCGCGGACGATCACGTACGCGACGAGCGCAATGAGGAAGAAAACCAGGAGCATCCACGCGACGCTCTGCAGCGTCCCGATGATGGTGCGGTAGACCTCGAGAACCCAGCGCCCCGAGTTCAGAACCAGCATCTCGGCGTCGGGTGCGCGAGGCGTGATGTACTTCTCAAGGTCCCACACGCGGACGCCGCCCGAGATACCAACGACGTAGATGGCGAACTTGAGGTAGCGCTGCCACGCGCCGGCCAGATCGTCCGTGACGATCCGGCTCAGGATCGTCTTGATCGACTTGCTGAAGAGCCTGGTGACGACGACACACGTCGCGACCGACACGCCGAACGTCACGAGGAGCAGCGTGATGAACATGGCGCAACCCCTTCCTGCACTCGACCCTGGCTACGAGCCTGACTCGCGCTCCGCGTGGATGTCCGCGATCAGGCGTCCGCCGGCTCCGACGTTCGCGGGCTCGTTCTCGCGGATGATCACGTGGATGATCTTCCTGTCGTATCCGTAGACCTCCGCGGCGGCCTCGGTGAGTTTCTCGACCATCCGCCTCTTCTGGTCGACGGTTTTCATCGGAGGTCCATCGATCACGATGAACGGCATCGCCGTCTCCTTTCGATCCGCTGCGGACTCGGAGCGGCTGCACGTCGCCCCGCGCCCCGTCCGCGGCCTCGCCCTGTCACGACTTCGTGAGACTGCTGAGGTCGAAGCCCGCCTCCCGGAAGTCGCGCACCAGATCCTCGTTCAACTCGATCATCAGCTCGGACGGATACCTGAGTCTGAACAGGAACTCCGCGTTGCTCTTGATCCCGAGCCTGTCCATCCGCGCCTTCGCGTCCTCGACCCAGCCGCCGTCCTGCTGCCCGTCGGCCTCTACGGCTTCCCGGTAGGCGCGCTCGAAGTACTTCACGACGTCCTCGTCGATCGTGCCGTACTTGTCCTCGAACGCGCGGCGGATCTCCTCGTCTGTCTGCGTCCGGTACTTCTCCCGGTGCACCATCGCGTCCCTCGGGAGCTTCGGGATCGTCTTCGGCACCGCCTTCGGATAGCCGATGGAGAGCACCATCATCGGGAGGACGCCCTCGGGGATGTCGAAGTACTTCCTGGCCCTCGGGATCTGCGAGAGGATCGTTCCCACGTAGACCGAGCCCAGCCCCCGCTCCTCCGCCAGGATGACGACGTTCTGCGCGGCGCACATGAGATCGGCGTACCCGATCAGGAACCACAGGAGGGCCTTCTCTCCGCCGAACTCCACGTCGAACATCTTCGCCCATCGCCCGACGCGGAGGAAGTCGAGGCAGAAGATCATCGAGAGGGGCGCGTTCCTCACCCAGGGCTGGCTTCCCACGATCGCTCCGAGCTTCCTCCTCCCCTCGACGCTCTCGACCGTGACGATCGAGATCGGCTGGACGTTCCCGCCCGACGGGGCGCTCACGGCCGCGTCGAGCAGCTCGTCGAGGACTCCATCGGGCACCGAGCGCTCCTCGAAGGTCCGCACCGACCTCCGCTTCATCATGAGCTCGTGGAGGTCCACGTCTCGGGCTCCTCCTTCCGCCGGAAACAGGCCCAAGTCACAGCCTCGGTTCTAGCATCGATCCGGGGTCGCCCACAAGGGGGGAACGGGCACGACCTGGATGGCCACGACGGGCTGCACGAAACGTGCAGCCCGTCGGTCTTTTCGGACACGTCGTGTACCGGGGGCGGCTGCAGGGAGAGAGCCGGGCAACCTAGAAGTAGAACCTCGCCCCGAGGCCGCCGCTGATGCGGACCTTCGTCTCGGGAACCAGGTCGAGAACGGGCGCGATCTCGACGAAGATGTCGAAGCGCCCATCGCCGAGGAAGTAGTTGAGCCCGAGGGGGAAGCGCACGCCGAACCTGGAGTCGTCGCCGTCCTTGAGAAGGGCGCGGGCACCGAAGCCGTAGTAGTACGGGAGCCCGCCCTCGATCTCTTCCTTCAGGGTACTGCTGTGGAAGAGATAGTCCGAGTGAAAGTAGAACCAGCCGTTCGAGTCCAGAGACCAACCCACCGCCGCGTCGACGGCGCGGTCCTCCGCCGTCCAGAGCTTGAGGCTCAGCCCCGTCGGCTCACCGACGATCACGCCCAGTCCGAGGCCGCGGGCCCCGGCCGGGCCCGCCACGAGAAGAACCGTCAGCACGGCGAACACGAGGAATCGATGCATCAGATCTCCTTGAACACGTGCCGCTCTGCCCACCCCGGCACTGCGCCGGAGCGCCTCCGCACGTTCGTCACTGACGGAGGCCGTCTCTCATCATCTGCTGAAGCCGCCGCACCCGGAAGGTGCGGTAGCCGAATCTGCCCGCGCGGTAGAGGAGGCGCGAACCTCCCCTCCTGATCCAGGTTCCTTCACGCTTCATGGCCAGATAGGTGTCGCAGGTCGTGCAGGGAATCCCGTCGCGCGCCGGCTCTTTCCCCTGGAGCATACGTCTGGCGTGCCGCATTCCATCGCCGTTGAGGCTCTCGAGGAGGCCGTCCGTGAGGGCGTTCGCTCCGAAGTCGCCCCAGTGGTTGCAGCAACAGCCCAGGATCCGACCGTCCCAGTTGATCTGGGGCTCCTCCCACATCTGGTGGCAGAATGTGCGGGCGGAGAGGCTCGGGTCGCTGCGCTCCTTCCCGCCCTGCCGGGTCGCGGCGAGGTGGTGCTGCTCCCCCACGTACTCGCTGTCTTTGACCGGTGAGAACCCGGGGTCCCAGGAGGGCTTGAGCCTGAACTCCATACCCAGTTCCCGGGCCATCTGCCGCGCCTTCGGTATCTCGTGCTCGTTGTGTCCGAACACGATGTACTGCCACGTCAGAAGCGGGTACCGCGCGTTCCTCTCGCGTTTCCTGGCGACGAGCTTCCGGACGTTCTCCATCGCGAGACCGAAGCTGCCCCCGACGCGATAGAGGCTGTACGTCTCCTCGCTGGCCCCGTCGAGCGAGCACGTCATCCGGCGGAACCCGTACTTCACGAGCCCGTCGAGCACGTCCTCCCCCACGCAGTTCATGTTCACGCCCGTGTCGGCCGTGAGCACCACCTGCCGGCGGTGTGCGGACTCCATGATGTCGAGAAGCTCGGGGTTCAGGAAGATCTCGCCGAGGTTGGAGAGCTCCACCTCGGCAAGCCAGGGGTTCTTCGCGAGGAGGGAGTCGAAGTCCTCCGCCCTGAGGAACCCAAGGCCCACAGTGTCCTCGAGAGCACCGGTGCTCTGCGGGCAGAGAGAGCACCGCAGCTGGCACACCGAGGAGGCCTCGAGCCGGATTCTCCGTGGCTTGATGGTGCCGAGCACGCGCACCTTCCTCGTGTTGTTGCCGTCGACCGCCGGGAGGAAACGTACGGAAAGATGATACTCCTGCGCAGTAGCGGAGTCAAGGAGCCGGGCGCGTTGCTGAACCTGCCGGGCTGGGCAGAATTCGGGCAGGATTCAGGCCGTCTCACCCGGTCTCACGGAACCGGAGCACGCGAGCCGTGGCGCGGTCGCTACCGCCGTCGCTCCGGAGACTCCGGTTCGATCCCCTCCTCCTCCATGAACCGGTCCCACCACTCCGTGATGGGGCCGACGTGGAAGTAGATCATGCGCGTGCCCCCGGAGATCGGGTCGTTGATCTCGAACTGGTGGAAGGGACGACCTCCGACGGTGGCCATGCTCTCCTCGATGAGCTCGAGCCCCATCATGCGGATCACGAAGTACTCCTCTTCGGCGAAGATCGCCGTCGGCGCCGTCTCGGCCGTCCAGTCGAGCGGCGGCCCGGTGAGCGACTCGAAGAGGCCGTTCCCCACGGCCTCATGGTACGCGCTCCGGACCGTGTCTCCCATCGCGGTCAGAGCGATGGCGGCCGCGTAGTGAGCTTCGACGTCGACGTAGCAGGTGGCGAGCAGCGACTCGACCCTCGCGTAGGCGGCCTCCGGCTCCTCTCGGGAGAGGAACCACCTCATGCGCTCCCGCATGTCGCTGCGGCTCGTATCGTATGGCATGTACTGATCGGTCTCCGTGAAGGCCAGGCGGAGGACCGTGTAGTTTATGTTCGTGTTCCCGCGCTCGAGCTGTCCGAGAAGCGTCTCGTACATGGTCGGAATCTCGTTCGCGGGAGCGGGCGATTCCTGAGGTGGCTGGGCTCCGGCGACTGCCGCAACCAGGATGACCGCGACGACCGTGCCCACCTTCCATCGTGCTGTCACCTTCTGACTCCTTCCCGCTCGACTGCCGCGGGTTTTCGGAAGTGTGGAAAACGCGTCACCGGGACCGGAGCATCGCGGGCGGCCCGGGAATGCGCAACGCCGACCGTCGACGCCTGTCGTCGACGACCGGCGGACACGATGCGCAGACGATCGTCCACATCCGCGCGGGGGCGCACGCAGCCTCGCAGACGCCGCCCCGGGCGTGCCACCCTCCAGCTAGCGCTCGTGCCGATCGTACATCTCGATCCGGGTCGGACACTCGCAGACGCAGTCCCGCCCGGACTTCCTGCAGTACGGGCACGGCTTCCGCTCCGGACCGGCCACCGGAAGCCCCTTGTCCCTGCACGGTCCTCTCGCCTCGCAGACGTGCCACGGCCAGTTACCCAGACAACCGAACTCGTACGGGCACTGTGTTCGCCGGACCGTCGCCCCGCTGACCTCCCGATGGAGAACCGTTGCCCCACCGATCTCCCGCATACCTCCACCTCCCGCCGTTTTCGTACCGTGCAGGCTGCGTGCAGCCGCCGGGCCCACCGCTCACTTCGAACGGGCGGCCACTGATGCCATCCCAGGAGAGGACAGATACACCGGTGAGTCGATTGCGCCGTCGATCTCCGCATCCAGCGAACCGCGGACTCGAGCGGTGCCGTCGGGCCGACGGCCGCGCCAGCGCGCGTCGTCATGCGCAGCATCCGCCGCAGAACACGAGTGCCGGGGGGATGAGCGCCCGTCGCCCGAGTGCAATGGTACCGCCGAGCGGCAATCGCCGTCAAGCGCTTTTCCTCGTGCTGTCAGCTATCGTTGTACGGCTCCCCCAACCGCCGTTCGACATCAACCCGAGCAACCGCTCCCCGACCTGGCGCCAGCCGGCATCCCCGCCGGGCAAGACACCGTTTGTCGCCGACCGCTCCCCCGGGTATAATGGGGGCGTAGGCGGCTCCCCGCCACGGCGGTGAGGAGTCACCCCACCCCGGAACGGTTCTGGAAACGGCCAAAGGAGACTCGCGCCATGCGTTCGAAGACCCTCGCCATCGCCGCCGCCCTTGTCCTGGCGCTCCTCGGATCCTCCGTTCCCGGGCACGCCGAAGCCCCGGTCGCCCGGATCATCACGAGCGAAGCGGACCTCCTCTCCGGCCCGCAGGCACAGGGCCAGATAGGTGACTACCTCCTCACCAACGGCGACGTCACCGCCATCATCTCGAGCGCCGGGCACCCGTACGGCTACAGCATCTCCGGCGGCCACATCCTGGACGCCGTCGCCCTCCCCGGCACCACGGACGAGCTCGGTCACTGCTTGACCTTCTTCACCCCGTTCCCCCGCCAGGCCGTCTACGACACGGTGCGCATCGAGAGCGAGGGGGCGACGGAGCCTGCGGTCATCCTGGCTCGAGGACACGACTCCGAAAACGCCGCGATCGAGGTCACGACGCGCTACTCTCTCGACGCCGACGACACGTACCTCTTCGTCGAGACGACCGTCGTGAACGGCGGCGCCGGCGTCGACGACTACACGGTGGGCGACGCCATCGACTGGGGAAGCTCGGACAGCTTCGCGCCCGGCTGGGGATTCGACATCGGCGGATGGGACATGACCGTCGAGTGGATCGGCGGAGCGGGCGACTCGGCGAGCTACGCCTACGCCAGGCAGTTCGGCAATGTGTACTCGACGAACGGGGGCAACTGGTCCGATCCGATCGTTCTCTCGACCGACCTCGACCCGGGTGAGGATGCGACCGGCTCGCGGTACTTCGCGATCGGGGGACACGGCCTCTCGTCGGCCAGCGACATCGTCCACGAAATCCGGTACACGTCAACGGGGACGATCGTGGGAACGGTCACCGACGCTCTGGTCGGCTCTCCTGTCCCGGGCGCTGCGCTCGACTGCTTCACTGACGGGACCGCGCAGTACACGCAGATCCGTTCGGGCGCGGCGGGTGCCTACGGCGCGACGCTTCCGCCCGCGAACTACCTGATCCGTGCGATGGCGTCCGGCCACACTCCGGTCTACGTGGAGACCACGGTCTCCATGAACCAGGTCACTGAGCTCGACATCGAGCTCGGCGTGGCGGGCGAGGGACCTGCCAAGGGCGACACGCTGACGGTCGTCATGCGGCCGATCCTGTCGGTGCCGGCCATCGTGACCGACGGCGACACGTTCGTGATCGACGCCATGGCGCCATCGAGCACGACCGGCTGGACCGCCGCGCTCAGGCACGGCAGCCACGAGTACACCCTCCCCGTCCTGAGCTCGCAGTACCGCGCGGACTACGGTCGGTGGTTCCTCGATGCGCGGGTCCCGGACGGGGTCCCGGCGGAGGTCTACGATCTCGTGGTCACGGGTTCGGGAGGCGTCGCCGACACGGTCGCGCACTCCGTCGCTGTCCGGCACTCGATCGACGAGGACTTCTACTTCGTGCAGGTCACCGACACACACCTCCCGACGCATCGCTACCACGACGAGCCCGGAGCTGCGTCCGACACGACCGAGATGGACGACCTCCGCGCGGTCATCGAGGACTTGAACCTCATCAACCCGGCCTTCGTGGTCGTCACGGGGGACGTGGTGAACGAGGGCGAGCTGGAGGACTACCTCGGGTGGCGCGTCTTCACGAAGACGCATCGCATCATGCAGGAGTTCGAGGTCCCCGTGTACATCGTGTCGGGGAATCACGACATCGGAGGCTGGTGGAGCACGCCGCCGCCGGCGGGTTCCTCCCGGTGGGCGTGGTGGAGCTTCTTCGGCTGGCGACATCTCTACGACCCGTCGTCGGCGGAAGGCCTGCGCACGCAGAACTTCTCGTTCGACTACGCGGGCGCGCACATGATCGGCATGGAGGCGTACATCAACTACGACGACTGGAGGGAGGAGTTCTACGGAAGCGTGAGCTTCACGTCGCCGCAGTTCGACTGGCTCCTGAACGACCTCTCGGCAGCGGATCCGGCCGCGGCGAAGATCGCCTTCTACCACTACGACTTCGACGAGCAGATCAGTCCCGGCGCTCTCGGGATCGACTGCGTGCTGTACGGCCACACGCACGGAACCTGGGGGCAGATCGAGGAGCCCCCCTTCAATCTGTCGACGGCGGCTGTCTGCGACGGTCACAGGGTGATGCGCCTGGTGAGGGTCTCCGGCAACACCGTGCTGCCGACCGAGCCGATCGAAGCCGGCGAGGACGGCGAGAAGCTCGAGGTAACGTTCGACCCGGCGAACGACGGGACGGCCGCGAACATCACGGCAACCATCACCAACCTGAACACGCAGACCTTCGAGCACGGACTCGTCAAGTTCCACGTTCCCGCCGATTCGATCCCCTGCGCGGTAGACAACGGCGAGATCGTGCAGACGATCGTCGACGGATCGATCGCCATCTGCTACGTCGAGGTGCCGATCGAGGCGGCCGCCACCACCACGGTCACCATCGAGCCCGGCACCGGGATCCCCGACGGCTCCGACACCAGGCTCGCCGTCCTCAGGCAGGGCTTCCCGAACCCGGCCCGCGATAGCGTCTGGATCGAGTTTGTGCTAGCATCCCGCATGGAAGCCAGCCTCGAGGTCTTCGACCTCGTCGGACGGCACGTCGCCACGCTCGCCGAGGGTCCCGCGAACGCCGGCCCCAACCCGGTACGATGGAACCTCGTCGATGCAGAGGGCTTGCCGGTCTCGTCCGGCGTCTACTTCTACCGTCTCGAGGCCGGCGGTCAGACCATCACGAAGAAACTCGTCGTCATGAGATAGGCGCGTCGACCGGATCAGCCTCTCCCCGGCCTCCGGAACGGCCGCCGGAGAGGAGTGATCCATGCCGGCCTCCACCGTCTTCTGGGTCGTGGTCCCTCCCGTAGTGCTGATCGTCCTCACGCTGATCTTCTTCTACAAGACCAGAGAGAGGAGCTGACTCGATGGATCCGATCCTTCTGGGGTTTATCGGTTACCTCCTGGTCGTCGTCGTGGTCGGCCTCTGGACGTTCCGGTACACGAAGACGCTCTCGGACTTCCTGCTCGCGGGCAGGAGGCTCGGGGCGTGGGTCGTGGCCTTCAGCGAGAGAGCGAGCGGTGAGAGCGCGTGGCTTCTCATCGGGCTCCCCGGCCTCGCCCTCGCGTCGGGGTTCTCCGCGATCTGGTCGGCCATCGGGTGCGCGGCCGGCATCCTCGCCTCGTGGACGCTCGTCGCCAAGCGGCTCCGCGTGCAGACCGAGAAGCTCGGCGCGTTGACGCTCCCCGACTACTTCGAGGCGAGGTACAAGGACGCCTCGCACCTCCTCAGGATCATCTCGATGGCGGTCATCGTCTTCTTCTTCACGTTCTACGTGGCCGCCCAGTTCCTCGCCGCCGGCAAGGTGCTGCACACGACCTTCGGGATCATGCCGATCCACGGCATGATCATCGGCGCCGTGATCATCCTCTTCTACACGATCATGGGAGGGTTCTTCGCGGTCGCCTGGACCGACCTCGTGCAGGGCATCCTCATGGCGGGCGCGATGATCCTCCTGCCGGTCGCGGGGTGGATCGAGCTCGGCGGAGCGGCGGGCATCGCCGAGAGAATCGGGGCGATCGACCCCAACCTCTTGTCGGTGACCGGGGGACAGACGGGAAGATCGCTCATCCTCGGTCTCATCGTCGGGAGCTGCGGGATCGGCCTTGGGTACGTGGGCCAACCGCACCTCCTCACGCGGTTCATGGCCATCCGCCGCCCCGAGGACCTGAGGAAGGGAACCGTGATCGCGATGACGTGGGTCATCATCGCGTTCTGGGGCGCGGTGCTCGTGGGCATCGTCGGCCTCGCGCACTTCGGCGCCGACGGCCTCGCCGACGCGGAGCACGTGATGCCTCAGGTCGCGTTGCTGTTCCTGCCGGCCGGCGTGGCGGGGATCGTCATCTCGGCCGCGATCGCGGCGATGATGTCGACGGCGGACTCGCAGCTCCTGGTCGCGACGTCGGCCCTCTCCGAGGACATCTACCATCAGCTCATCAACAAGAACGCCTCCCAGAGGCGGCTCGTCGCGATCAGCCGCGTCGGCACGGTTCTGATCGGCGTCATAGCGTTCCTCCTCGCGCTTCGCGCCGAGGAGAAGGTCTACTGGTTCGTGCTCTACGCGTGGGCGGGCCTCGGCGCCGCCTTCGGCCCCGCGATCGTCCTCTCCCTCTGGTGGAAAAGGACGACGAAGTGGGGCGTCTTCGCGGGCATGGTCGTCGGATCGGCGACGGCCGTGATCTGGCGAAACGTGCCGGTCCTGAAGGGACTCGTCTACGAACTCGTGCCAGCGTTCGTGCTCGCCTTGATCGCCGTGCTCGTGGTGAGCCTCCTCACGGAGCCGCCGAGGGACGTCCAGCTCGAGGAGTGATCGAAGGAAGGAGACTGCATGCGGATGCTCGTCCTGGGCGGCGGCCTCATGGGCCGCGCGGCCGCGTACGACATGTGTCGCCAGCCCGACGTGGAGGAGGTCGTGGTCGCCGACATCGACCCCGGGAAGGCCGAGGAGGCCGCGGGCGTCGCGCGGTGCGAGGTGGCGCGGCCGATCCGGCTCGACGTCAGGGACAGGGACGCGGTGCTCGCGGCCATGCGCGAGTCCGACGCTGTCCTCGGCGCCGTGACCTACGCCGTGAACCTCGAGCTCTCGAAGCTCGCGATCGAGGCCGGCGTGCACTGGTGCGACATGGGCGGCAACAACACCGTGGTCGACGCCCAGCTCGAGCTGGACGAACAGGCGAAGGCGGCGGGCGTCTCGATCATCCCGGACACGGGCCTCGCGCCCGGCGTGGTCTCGCCCCTCGCCATGCATGGCGTCCGTCGCATGGACACCGTCGAGAGCGTCAGGCTCCGCGTCGGCGGACTCCCGCAGAGACCGAAGCCGCCGCTCGACTACCTGCTCGTCTTCTCCGTTCAGGGCCTCATCAACGAGTACGTCGAGCCGTGCGTGGCCATCAGAGGCGGGAGGCTCGTGGGCGACATCGAGCCTCTGGTCGACATCGAGGAGATCGAGTTCCCAGAGCCGTTCGGCACCCTCGAGGCGTTCAACACATCGGGCGGGACCTCGACGCTCCCGAAGACGCTGCTCGGAATCGTCCGCGAGCTCGACTACAAGACGATCCGATACCCGGGGCACGGCCGCATCATGCGCGCGATCTTCGAACTCGGACTGATGGACAGCGAGCCGATCGAGATCGGAGGGACGCGCGTGGTCCCGCGCGACGTCCTCGAGACCCTGGTCGACAGGACCGTCCCGCGCGCGGCCGACGACGTCGTCCTCGTCCGCGTCACGGTCGACGGCACGAAGGACGGGAGACCAGCCCGGGCGACCTACGAGATGATCGACTACGCCGACGAGAGGACGGGTCTCACGGCGATGATGCGGGGCACCGCGTTCCCCTCGTCGATCGTGTGCCTCATGGCGGCGCGCGGCGAGACGCCGCCGGGAGCGGTCCCCCAGGAGCTGGCCGTCGACGGCGACCGGCTGATCGAGGAGATCCTCGCGCGAGGGATGCCGCTCGAGACGCGCTTCGAGACGATGTAGCCCGAGACGATGTAGGGAACGCGGGCCGGTCCCTCGCGGCCGAACGCCCGCGCGCATCCAGGGACGAACGGGAGGCGACCCTTGATGGGTCGCCTCTCTCGTGGTACGGTGGTCCTAAGCAAACTCCGCCCCCGCCCGGCCAAGGGGCGTCCGCACATGTACGACAACTCACGCTCTCTCATCTTCGCGGCTCTCGCTGCGATCCTCCTCGTCGCGCCTGCGGCAGTCTCCGCCCCGACCGTCGACGCGCTCCCGGACTACGATGCGCTCGCGGACTCCCCGAGTCCTGAGCTGCGCATCGCCGAGCACGGCTACCTCGGCGGACCCATGACGCTCTTCGATCTCGTGAACTACCACAGCTTCAACGAGTTCTACGAGCGCTCGTTCGAGACGATTCTCGCCGACACGCAGCTCGTGGCCTACACGAGCCTGAGCGACGCGGGCAGGTCCCGCTACCGCGCGCGGTTCTGGCGCAGGAACGACCCGACGGCGGCGACCGAGAGGAACGAGTTCCTCGAGGAGCACCTGACCCGCGTGTCGTACGCTCTCTGGAACTTCTCCATGGACGAGGGGCCGGTCTGGGACGATCGCGGAGAGGTGGTGATCCGGTTCGGGGTTCCCTCCTCGAGAACAAGGGTCGCCGGCGATATCATGACGGCCTACGGAGCGATGGGGATCCAGCCGGCCGCCGAGTTCTGGACGTACCACGGCATGGACATGCAGATCCAGTTCATCGAGCCCAACATCGACGGGACCTACATCCTCGGGGCGGACTTCAAGCACGTCCTGGCTCGTGGCCGACCCACAGGGGCCTCCAACGTCGCGAAGCCGGCGGGCGACGTGATCGAGGCCTACGGCCCGCACCAGCCGCCCCCCGTCCCACGGAACATCGAGGCGGAGCACCTGGCGTACAGGAACCAGCGGGTCGTCGAGAGGTGGCTGAAGGCGCTCCAGGACGTGCCGGTGAGCTACGGCTACCTCTCGCCGGTCGCGCCGATCATGGTCTTCTACGAGGCCGTGACGGCCAAGGGACGCGACGGCGCGACCGACCTCGCCGTGAACTTCCAGATTCCGATGAGCGACCTGGGGTTCCGGGAGGACGGCGATGCGATGACCGCCACCCTGAGGAAGACCGTCCGCGTGATGACCGACCGCTTCGACGTCATCACCCTGGAGTCCCGGACCGTGGACGTGTCCTGCGAGGACCGCGACGCGACCCTCGAAGCCACGCTTCTGACCGACGAGTGGCGCCTCGACGCCGAGCCCGGCGAGTACGTGGTCGGGATCTGCGTGGAGGACACGCTCACGGGCCGCACGGGCTACGGGCGCAGCAGGATCGTCGTGCCGGACTACGCCACGGCCGAGTTCGCGCTGAGCGACATCCAGCTCGCGACGAGCGTGGGACGTGGCAACCGCTTCCTCAGAATGGGCAACATGGTCGTCCCCCAGCCCATGCGGGCCTTCAGGCAGGACGAGGAGATGTACATCTACTTCGAGGTCTACGGGCTCGAGGAGTGGGACCCCGGGAGGGCACGCTTCACGGTCAAGGCGGAGGTGTCGGGCCGGGGGTACGACGGGGACGAGAGCTGGTTCTCCCGGATCACCTCGAAGATCTTCCCCGAGCGGCGCCACTCGGTCTCCTCGAGCGTCGTCGCCTACGGCGACGTGCCGGACACGGCGTACTGGATGGCCCTCGCGCTCGAGAACATGGCCGAGGACAACTACGACCTCACGATCACCGTCCACGACCACGCCTCCGAGAAGGTGGCGACGAAGAGGGCGACGTTCACGGTGCTCGAGCGGTGACGGGCGGCGAGCTACGGACGCCCAACACACCATGAGAAACGGGGAAGGCAGAGGCCTTCCCCGTTTCCGTTGCTGGATCGGCGCCTGGCGCGAACGCCGGCGGACGAACCGCTCCGATCAGATCTTCTCGGACACCGACTTCCCCTGCATGAAGAGCGCCAGGTAGTCGCGGCTTCCCGCCTTCGAGTCAGTTCCCGACATGTTGAACCCGCCGAACGGGTGCACGTCGACCAGGGCCCCGGTGCACTTCCGGTTCAGGTAGAGGTTACCGACGTGGAACTCCCGCCGGGCCTTCTCGAGCTTCCCTGGGTTCTTCGAGTAGACGGCGCCCGTCAGGCCGAACTCGGTGTCGTTCGCAATCCGGATGGCGTCGTCGTAGTCCTGCGCCTTGATGACGGCGCAGACCGGCCCGAAGATCTCCTCCTGGCCGATCGTGTCGCGCGACTTGACGTCCGCGATGATCGTCGGCTCGACGAAGAACCCGTTCCCGGCGCCCGCTGCCGCCTTGCCGCCGGCGAGGAGCCGACCACCCTCCTTCTGCCCGATCTCGATGTACTTCAGGATCGAGTCCATCGCCTTCTGGTTGATCACCGGCCCGACGTAGTTCGAGGGATCCTTGACCGGGCCGATCGTGATCTTCGAGGTCTCGGCGACGAGCTTGTCGAGGAACTGGTCGTAGACGGACGCGTCGACGATCGCGCGCGAGCAGGCCGAGCACTTCTGGCCCTGGAACCCGAACGACGCAATGGCCGTGCCCTTCGCGGCCGCGTCCACGTCGGCCTCGGAGTCGACGACGATCGCGTCCTTGCCGCCCATCTCGGCGACGACGCGCTTGATCCAAATCTGACCCGGCGAGGCCTTCGCCGCGCCCTCGACGATGCCGAGTCCAACCGGCTTCGATCCCGTGAACGAGATGAAGCGCGTGCGCGGGTGCTCGACGAGTGTGTTGCCGATGACGCCACCGCTCCCCGGGAAGTAATTCAGGACGCCCGGCGGGAGCTTCACCTCCTCCATGATCTCGACGAACTTGTGGCCGATGAGCGGCGAGTCGCTGGAGGGCTTGAGGACGACCGTGTTGCCCGTCACGATCGCCGCGGACGTCATGCCCACGAGGATCGCGAGAGGGAAGTTCCACGGCGGGATGACGATCCCGACGCCGAGCGGGATGTAGAAGTAGGAGTTCTGCTCCCCGGCGCACTCGGTGAGGGGCTGCACCTCGGAGTAGCGGAGCATCTCGCGCGCGTAGAACTCGAGGAAGTCGATCGCCTCGCAGACGTCTGCGTCGGCCTCGATCCAGTTCTTCCCTTCCTCGAGGACCATCACGGCGCCGAGCTCGAGCCTCCTCTTCTTCATGACCTCGGCGGCCCGGAAGATGTACTCGGCGCGCGCCTCTGCGGGAACGCGGCTCCACTGCTCGAACGCGTAGTCGGCGGCCTCGACCGCCTTGTTCGCGAGCTCGACGGTGCCCTTCTGGAAGAGCCCCAGGACCTGGTCCTTGTCAGAGGGGTTGATCGCCTTCAGGAGGCCGTCGCCCTTCACTCGTTCTCCGCCGATCAGGAGGTCGTATTCCTTTCCCGCCTCCGCCTCGACCTGTGCGATCGCGTCGGCCATCTGTTTCCTCAGTCCCTCGTCCTTGAAATCGTAGACCTGGCAGTTCGTGAACGGTGGTCTCATGGGCCCTTCTCCTCCGAATGTGTGGGCAGTGACAGGTTTGCGAGCGAGACCAGTGATGATACAGCACTCGGGCGGCTGATTCAAGACCGAGGGCGGAGCGGGCGGGTTTGGGGTGGCGCCCCCGGACGGCGGGACGTAGAATACCGCCAGGGAGGCGGAAAGGCCGATCGGCACTGACTCCGGAGGAGCAGAGACCTCCGGCGGGAGGACCAAGTGAAGATCCTCGTCACCGGCGGAGCCGGTTTCATCGGAAGCAACTTCATCAGGATGTACCTCGATCGCCATCCCGACGACGTGGTCGTGAACCTCGACAAGCTCACCTACGCCGGGAACCTCGAGAACCTCCGCGACGTCGAGGGCGACGCCCGCTACAGCTTCGTCAAGGGCGACATCTGCGATCGCGAGGCGGTCGACGGCGTGATGCCGGGATGCGACGCCGTCGTGAACTTCGCGGCCGAGACGCACGTCGATCGATCGATCGGCGATCCGGAGGGGTTCCTCAGGACGGACATCTTCGGCGTGCACGTCCTCCTCGAGTCGGCCCGCGAGCACGGGGTGGGTCGGTTCGTGCAGATCTCGACCGACGAGGTCTACGGGCCCGCGCTGGGGGATCCGTTCCCGGAGGACGCGCCGCTCAACCCCCGAAACCCCTACTCCGCCAGCAAGGCCGGCGGCGAGTACCTCGCGCGCTCGTACTTCCTGACGTACGGCTATCCCGTGATCGTTACCCGCGGCGCAAACAACATCGGCCCCAACCAGTACCCGGAGAAGGCCCTGCCCCTCTTCACGACGAACGCCATCGAGGGCGAACCCCTCCCCCTCTACGGGAGCGGCGAGCAGGAGCGCGACTACATGCACGTCCTCGACCACTGCGCGGGCGTCGATCTCCTCCTCGAAAAGGGCGAGCCCGGCGAGATCTACAACATCGGCGCGGGCAACCACATGCGTAACATCGACATGGCGAGATTCATCCTGAGGGAACTCGGGAAGTCCGAGGACCTCATCGTCCACGTGCGCGACCGCGAGGGACACGACTTCCGCTACGCCATCGACTCGTCGAAACTCCGAGCGCTCGGGTGGAGCCCGGAGTTCGACGCGGAAGGGGCGGTGCGCGACGCGATCAGGTGGTACGTCGCGAACCCGGCGTGGTGGATGCCGCTCAAGTCGGGTGAGTACCGCGATTACTACGAGAGGATGTACCGCGAACGGTTGGAGGAAGCGGGAGCCTCGGGCTAGCCCTTCCCGAAGTGCGCGCTGCCGATGAGGATAGCCACGCCGATGCTGACCACCGCGAACACCAGGACGACGAACGCCAGCTCGTCGAGCCACCACACGGTCAGCGGGAAGATCAGAAGGTAGGCTCCGAGGGCGCCCACGAGCGAGCCCACGAGCCGACCCATCTTCTTCGGTTCGGCGACCCCATACTCCTTGTAGCCCGCCACGAGGCCGAGGTACCTCCCGGCCCAGAAGACACGCGCAATGACGATGAGGAGGATCCCGATCGGGATCGTGATGTACCCGGAGGTCACGGTCACGTGGGCGGCGGGGAACGAAGCGTCGTCGGTCGGGAAACCCGGGATAACTGCGATTGCGGACGCTAAACGCGTGATGCCTGGCGACATTCCGGTGTTCTCCTTCCTCGGGATCTCCCGATTCCTCGTCCGTGCCCGACTGCTCGCGTCAGGTCAGCATTCTAAACCGGGGCCACGCGCAAGGCAAGGGCCGCGAAGGTCACGGTCGGGTGACGGTTGCTCGGTTACGATCGGGCGGGCACCCTCCACCGAAAGCGCTTGAACCCGAGGCCGTCCGGCCATAGGATTGCGCCGAGTTCGGCCCGGCGGGCGCGACGCTCCGCCTCACGGCACCCGCCACGAACGGAAGACCCCTCAAGGCCAGTCGACGAAGGAGGTCGCGGTGATGACCAGGGACGACGTATTGGGGAAGGTCCGCGAGAGGAGCATCCGGTTCATTCGTCTGCTCTTCTCCGACATCGTAGGATTCCCCAAGTGCGTGACGATCACGAGCGACGAGCTCGAGGACGCTCTCGACAACGGGAAGGGGTTCGACGGGTCTTCGATCGAGGGATTCACGCGGATTCACGAGAGCGATATGATCGCGAAGCCCGATACGTCGACGTTCAAGGTCATGCCGTGGAACGAGGGCGGCGAGGAAGCGCTCCTGTTCTGCGACGTGCTCCTGCCGGACGGCTCGCCGTACCCGGGCGACCCCCGTTACGCGCTTCGGCGCGTCCTCAAGAGGGCGGCCGAGCGCGGCTGGACGTTCAACGTCGGCACGGAGCTCGAGTACTTCTACTTCGCCAGCCCCGAGACGCCCCAGCCTCTCGATCACGCGGGGTACTTCGACCTGATGCCTCCCGACTTCGGCGAGGGGCTCAGGAAGAAGACGATCGTCGCGCTCGACTCCCTCGGTATCCCGGTCGAGTACTCGCACCACGAGGTCGCGCCGAGCCAGCACGAGGTCGACCTCAAGTACGGCGACGCCCTCACGATGGCCGACCACTCGATGCTCTGCAAGCTCGTGGTGAAGGAGGTCGCCCGCAGGGAGGGAGCATACGCGACGTTCATGCCGAAGCCGCTCTACGGCGAGAACGGAAGCGGGATGCACACGCACCAGTCGATCTTCGCCGAGGGAAGGAACATCTTCTTCGACGCGGGCGACGACAAGCACCTCTCCCCGATCGCCCGATCCTACGTGGAGGGCCTCCTGAGACACGCCCGCGAGATCACGCTCGTTCTCAACCAGTGGGTCAACTCGTACAAGAGGCTCGTGCCCGGTTACGAGGCGCCCGTCTACGTGTCGTGGGCACGCAAGAACCGCTCGACGCTGATCCGCGTCCCGCAGTACAGGCCCGGGAACGAGATGTCAACGCGGATCGAGCTCCGGAGCCCGGATCCCGCCTGCAACTACTACCTCGCGTTCGCCGTCATGCTGGCCGCGGGACTCAAGGGCATCGAGGAGGGCCTCGAACTCAGGGAGGCGCACGAAGAGAACATCTACGCGATGACGCCCCGCGAGCGCGAGGAGCGCGGCATCGACACGCTCCCCGGGAGCCTGAGCGAGGCGATCCTCCTCGCCCAGGAGAGCCAGCTCCTGCGCGACACGCTCGGCGACGAGACCTTCGAGAAGCTCATCATCAACAAGACCGCGGTCTGGGACGACTACCGCAGCGTCGTCACGCCGTACGAGATGGAGCACGACCTGCCGGTGCTGTAGTCCCTCGCAGCGTCGGCACGATCGGAGCGCCACCTGAAACACGACCGGGCCCCACCGCTTCGCGCGGCGGGGCCCGATTCCGTTCAGGACCGGGATCTTCTCCGGTCACGCGTCTACAGCGTGTACCCGAGCGACCTCAAAGACGTGTCGATTGCCTCACGACAAGGAGCAGAAAACAAGCCTTACCGGAGCATCCTGTGCGGAGCCCCTGTGCCGGGGGCTCTCCGGTCCCCGCCCGCAGGGCGCGGCGATGTGCTATCATGGCTCTTCGGACGAACGACTCGGGCTTTCACGTAAGGAGGATCTCATGGGCCACGACCTCGAAGGAAAGGGCGCGCTCGTCACCGCTTCGTCTCAGGGCATCGGCCGGGCCTGCGCTCTCGAGCTCGCCAGGCGGGGGGCCGGCGTCGTGATCTGCGCGCGGCGCCAGGACGTGCTCGACGCGACGCGCGAGGCGATCGCCGACGAGACGGGGCGCCAGATCGCCGCGATCAAGGCCGACCTGACGTCGCCCGCGGACATCGACGCCGTCATCGAACGGACCGTCGACGAGTTCGGCGGGATCGACGTCCTCGTCACGAACGCCGGGGGACCGCCTTCCGGCGCGTTCATGGACTTCGAGGACGACGCCTGGGAGAAGGCGTTCGTGCTCAACCTGATGAGCGTCGTCCGGCTGAACCGGGCCACCGTTCCTCTCATGCGGAAGGCCGGCGGCGGCAGCATCGTCAACCTCACCTCGATCTCCGTCAAGGAACCGCTCAAGGGGCTCGTCCTCTCCAACGCAGTCCGCGCCGGGGTCGTCGGCCTCTCCAAGTCGCTCGCCAACGAGCTCGGCCCGGACAACATCCGCGTGAACGTCGTGTGCCCGGGGTTCACCGCCACCGACCGGATGAAGGAACTCGTCGGTGCGCGCGCCGAACGCGAGGGGAAGACCAACGAGGAGATCGCGGCCGGCTTCTACGCGTCCGTGCCGCTCGGCAGCTTCGCGGAGCCTTCTGATATCGCGAAGATGGTGGCGTTCCTCGCGTCCGACGATGCGAAGTACGTCACCGGCGTGACCGTTCAGGTCGACGGCGGATTCGTGAAGGGACTCCTGTAGCGACCCTGTCGGGGGAAACGAATGAACGTGTCGGGGAGTGAACGCGTGAGATCGAGAGCGATGCGATCCGCGATCGTCATGTTCCTCGCTTCGATGGCGACCGTCGCCGGCTGCGGGACGAGCGACAGCGGCGGGCCGGGCATCGACACGGCGGCACCCAGGATCGTCGCGTGGAGCCCGTCCGACGGCGAAACGGACGTCGGCCTCGTCGAGCGGATCGAGATCGCGTTCTCCGAGCCGATGGATCCGTCGACGATCTCCGACGCGACGATCATCGCGCGCGGCCGCGCGCCCTACGGCCACGTGGAGTACGACCACGCCACGTGGACGGCGACGGTGACGCCCGATACGCTCTTCGCTTCCGGAGTGCCGCACGCCGTGATCGTCGCCGGCGTCGCCGACCTCGCTGGGAATGCCATCGCAGGGCCGGACACGTCGTACTTCACGACGGGACCGTTCGACTGCGACCACCTCCTCGATCACTTCGAACCCAACGGGACGACGCTCGACGCTCCCGACGTCGAGATCGGCAGACGCTACCGCGCGCTCACGCTCTGCGGGAACGACCGCGACGTCTTCCGGTTTTCGCTCGATGAGGAAGCGGTGGTGACGGCCCGGACGACGATCCGCCACGCCGACGGGGTCGACTGGCGTCTCCGCTTCATCGGTGTCGATGGGGTGCCGTACGCCGCGATGGGAGGTCCGGCCGCGACGGGCGAGGTGAAGAGCCTCGCCGAGACGTTCCCGGCGGGAACGTACTACGTCGACGTCGGGAGCGACGACGAACCGTTCTTCGTTCTCTACGAGTTGGAGGTGGAGGCCACGAGCCTCCGAGATCGCTAGACCTCGAGACCCCGAGCCTCCGGGATCGTCACCCTTCGAGGAGGTCGTCGAGCACCCCGATCGCGCCTGCCGCATCCTTCGCGTAGCCGTCCGCGCCAGCGAAGTCGGCGAACCGCTTCGTAACCACGGCTCCCCCGACCATCACCTTGCACGAAAGACCGGCGTCCTCAAGTGCCCGGATGACCACGGGCATCTGGGTCACGGTCGTCGTCATGAGCGCGGAGAGCGCCACGATGTCGGCTGCGTGCTCGCGCGCGGCCTCGACGATCTCGGCCGCCGGGACGTTCTTCCCGAGGTCGACGACGGTGTAGCCGTGTCCCTCGAGCATGCTCACGAGGATGTTCTTCCCAATGTCGTGGATGTCGCCCTCGACCGTCGCCACCACGACGGTCCCGCGGGCGTCGGCCGCCTCGACGGCCGGGAAGAGCGGCTTGAGCTTCACGAACCCCCGCTCGACCGTCTCGGCCGACAACATCATCTGCGGCAGGAAGTACTCCTTCCTCTCGAAGCGGCGCCCGACCTCCCGAAGGGCCGGGATGAGGACGGTATCGTTCAGGCCTCGCGGCTCGCTACCATCCGCAAGCGCGACGTCCAGGAGCGACTCGATCTCGTCGGTGGTGCCGTCGATCACGGCCTGGCGAAGCCGCCCCTCGATCGTGTCGGCTTCGGGCGGCGGGGCCTCGGCCTTCGCCTTCTTCTTCCGCCGCTTCATGTGTTGGCGGATGTACTCGGCGGAGTCCCGGTCCCTGAGCGTCAGCACCGACGATGCCCGGAGCGTCTCCATCATCCTCTCGTCGAGCGGATTCATGATGGCCGCGTCGAGGCCCTCGGCCATGGCCATGGCCAGGAAGCTCGAGTTCAGAACGGCTCGGTTCGGCAGCCCGTGCGACACGTTCGAGACGCCGAGAATCGTCGGGAGTCCGAGTTCCCGGGACGCGATGCCGACCGCTCTGAGGGTCTCGGGCACCCGTTCCTGCTCGGCCGAGAGCGCGAGCGTGAGGCAGTCGACGATCAGGTTCTCGCGCGGCACGCCGTGCTTCCCGGCCGCCTCCACGATGGCCCGGAGGACCGCGACGCGCCCGTCGGCGGACGGCTTGATCCCGGTCTCGTCGAGCGCGAGACAGACGACCCCCGCTCCGAACCGCGCCGCGAGCGGAAGGACGGCGTCCATCCTGTCCGGCGCGCCCGTCACGGAGTTCAGGAGCGGCTTCCCGGCGAGCGCCGGCAGAGCTTCGTCGAAGACGCCCTCCCCCGCCGAGTCGAGCGCCAGCGGAGCGGCGACGGAGTTCTCGAGCGCGAGCGCCGCGCGCCGCATCATGGCGGCCTCGTCGGCGCCGGGGACACCGACGTTGACGTCGAGCACGCCGGCCCCGGCCTCGACCTGGCTCCTCGCATCCCGGAGGAGCGCCTCCGTGCGGCCGTCGAGGATCTGTTCGGTGAGCTCTTCGCGGTTCGTCGGGTTGATGCGCTCGCCGACGACGGCGAACGGGTAGTCTGCGCCGATCTCGATGGTGCCAAGCCTGCTCGAAAGCCTGAGCGCCCTCGGGACGTTCCGCGCGACCGGCCGCGTCCCGCGGAGCCTCTCGACGAGGAGCGCGATGTGCGCGGGCGTCGTCCCGCAGCACCCTCCGACCATGCCGGCTCCGGCCGCGACGAGCTTCACGGTGCGGTCGACGAACTCCGAGGGTCCCAGATGAAAGACCGTCTTCCCGTCGACGAGCTCGGGAAGCCCGGCGTTCGGCTGCGCGACGATCGGCGCGGGCGTCACCTGCGCCATCCTCCCCACGACCTCGACCATCGAGGCGGGCCCGGTCGAGCAGTTCACTCCGACGGCGAACGCACCCATCGACGACAGAACGTTCGCGGCCGTCGCCGGGTCGGTCCCCGTCGGCGCCACGAAGTGCTCGTCGAACGTCATCGTGACGAGGATTGGAAGATCGGTCGCCTCGCGCGCCGCGAGGACTCCTTGAGGTCCGACATGGTCTCGATCAGGAAGAGGTCGACGCCTCCCTCGGCCAGCGCCTCCGCCTGAGCGCGGAAGGTCTCGTACGCTTCCCAGAAGGTGAGCTCGCCCAGCGGCTCCACGAGCTTCCCGGTCGGCCCGATGTCGCCGGCGACGAGCGCGGCGCTCCCCGCCGCTTCGCGCGCGAGCCTCGCCGCCGCGACGTTGAGCTCCGTCGCCCGGCCGGCGAGGCCGGTGGCCTCGAGCTTGACGGCGCTCCCCCCCAGCGTGTTGGTCTGGAGGAGATCCGCGCCGGCTTCGACGAACGCGCGGTGGACGCCGCGGACGACGTCCGGACGCTCGGCGTTCAGGAGCTCCGGGACGAGGTGCCCCGGGACCGCGTCCTGGAGCGCCGTTC